>JANQSV010000307.1 GCA_028279115.1 Pseudomonadales bacterium | reverse complement strand
CGCCGCACAGGAAGGCCCGCCGCACGCAGCGGGAGACGCAATGGTAGAACGGCGTCGCGGCCAGCGAGACGATTTGTGAACGGGGCCGGGTCATGTCTTGCCTGCGAGTCGTTGGCTTCCTCACAGGCAGGTGTAGTCGAGATTCTCAAATGTGCCAAATCGGGGAAGAATTTCGATGAGTGTCCCATGTCAGCCGCCATGTCAGCCCTCTCCACTGGCATGCTCATGACGATGTGTAGTTGGGTTCGAGTGGCGCGCCATCTTCGCCTGACACAATTTGTTGCAAATTAATTATTGACAAATTGGGGGGGGGGGGGGGGTAGCCTATGAATGCTTTGACTATTTTGTGATTATTTGGAGCTTTCACTTTCGTTGAGATTCATGCTGTCTGGAATACGTCAAGGTAATGAATGGCTGTAGCCAATCACTAAAACCTGAACAGGAGTAGAAACATGAATGATTTGTCTATTGGTGACCCAAGTACGGATTACGGAATCCTGGAAATGTCAAGTGAAGATATCGACTTGGTTAGCGGAGGAAGTGACGATGGACCCATCAAAAAATGGATAAATAAACTTATCAAAAGGACTTTTAAAAAAATAACTCCTCTTGAAGTAGCAAGGCAAATTTGGGTAAATCGGGAGAAAATTAGAGAATTGAATGAAAAGCAAGGAAGGCATTGCGCACAACATCCTATGAATTGTATGCACTATTATTGAGAATAATTCAATCGACTCTTCAGTTTGGAAAGAGGGAGGGAGGGTCTAACCTTCCCTCTTTACTTTTTTCATATTAGGATTTAGATGATAAATTACTGCGTGTTGATTAAATCACTAGAATTGATTATCATCTTTCAAATTTTAATCCTTTTATATGTTTCCTAATTCTATAGAATTTCATGAACTAAAAGATGACTCACTAATGGAAAAAACTATCGCTTTCCTGTCCCAAGCCAATAGATCAATGTTGATTCTTGCTTTATGGGCAGGTATCGTAATTCTAGAATTGATTTCGTACGAATTTGTGAATCTTATCGAGCCAGAGTTTGTGCTCGAAATGAATTCTCATGATACTGAAAGTCTTACCTCTATACCTTTGATCATATCGATTATTGATTATTTGATAATATCTCCATTCTTGGAAACATTAATTTTCCAGTTTATCCTCCTACTAATCATAAAAAAGTGTTCTGATTGGATGATCAGATCAAATAGCTGGATATATTCTTTCGTTATCACAAGTTTGATATTCTCCTCCGTTCATGCGGTAAATATTGATTTTACATATTACTACATTTTATGGTACACATTTGTACTAATTCCACCAGCTTTCTCGTTTACTATTCTGGCCATAGTGGAGATAGAAAAAGAAAAAGGACATCCAATTATTTCGGTGTGGATCTTGCACAGTATGTCCAACCTTCTTCCGACATTATCACTTGCTATTTCTGGATAAGAATCATTTGAATCTCTCATTTCTCGTGAAATTTTCCATCTTCTCCCGGCAAACAATCTTTTGGTTATGAAACATGAAGCTTTTTCTGCAAAGCGAAGCCGCTGAGTGCGGGCTTGCCTCTTTGGCGATGGTGGCCTGGCACCATGGCCACAAGATCGATATGAGCGCCATGCGGCAGCGGTTCGGCACATCGCTCAAGGGGGTGCGTTTGCGCGACCTGATGAAGACCGCCGAGCAGCTCATGCTTGGCTCGCGCGCCCTGCGGCTCGGACCCCAACGGCTGAGGGACATTGTTCTTCCCGCGATTCTGCACTGGGACATGGATCATTTCGTGGTGTTGAAGGAAGTCCGGCGCAACCGGTTCGTCGTGTTCGATCCAGCCCAAGGTCGAGTAACCTACTCTCTCGCCGAAATGTCGAGCCACTTCACCGGCGTTGCGCTGGAGGTGACTCCCGCCACCGACTTTCAGCCGATCGTGGCCCGGACCAGGACACGATTGAACAGTTTGTGGTCCCGCATTTCCGGACTGAAACGATCTCTGGTGCAGATTCTCGTACTGTCCATCGTGATCCAGTTATTCGCGCTGGCTTCGCCCTTCTATCTGCAACTCGTCATCGACGAGGCGGTGACCCGGTTCGATACGGATTTGCTGTTTCTGCTGGCAATCGGTTTTGGTTGCCTCTATCTGATTCAAGCGGTTACCGTCGCGCTGCGGTCCTGGGTGATTCTGCTGCTGGGCCAATCCATGACCTTCCAAATGGCGGGAAATGTGCTGCGGCACTTGATTCGGCTGCCCGCGGCCTACTTCGAAAAGCGTCATGCTGGAGACATCATTTCCCGCATGGATTCAATAGATCCGATACAGACGGCGCTTACGCAAAGCGTGGTCGCGGCTCTCATCGACGGCGTCATGATTATCGCCACCGTCATTCTGATGCTGTTCTACAACTGGAAACTGGCATTGGCCCCCTTCGCGTTCACAGTCGTGTATCTGATCGTTTCACTCGTCCTGTTTCCCTTCATGCGAAACCGGCAGGAAGAATTGATTTCCGCGTCCGCAACCGAGAACACGCATATCATCGAGACCATCCGCGCTTCGCGCGCCATCAAACTGTTCGGCGGGGAAGTCGAGCGCGAGAACGCCTGGCGCAATCTGTACGCCGACGTGATCAACGCGGGCATTTCCCTTGGCCGACTGGAGATTGGAAATCAGTTCGCTTCCGGTTTGCTGCTCGGCCTGCAAACCGTGCTCATCGTTTATCTGGGGGCGAAATTCATTCTGGCGGGAGAAATGAGCATCGGCATGTTGTTCGCTTTCATGTCGTACCGGCAAAACTTCGCGAACACGGCCGAGGGTCTGATCGATACAATCATCGAATTCCGCATGCTGGGACTGCATCTGGAACGCCTCTCCGACATTCTGCAATCGGCGAAGGAAGACGGTTTGGAAGCGCCGGTTTCCGAAATCAGACAAGTGCGGGGCGGGATCGATCTGGAACAAATCGGCTTTCGGTACGATGCGAACGAACCAATTCTTCTGGAAGATATTTCCCTTTCCGTCCGGTCCGGAGAATTCATCGCCATTTCCGGTCCTTCGGGCGGCGGCAAGACGACGCTGCTGAAGGTGATGCTGGGTTTGCTCAAACCCGAATCGGGAACCATAAGGGTGGATGGATTGCCGTTGCATTCCCTGGGCCTGCGCAACTGGCGGGCCGCGGCTGGCGCGGTCATGCAGGATGATCAGCTCCTGTCGGGTTCCATCGCCGACAACATCGCCAGTTTCGATCCGCAAATCGACATGGAACGGGTGGTCGAATGCGCCACGCTGGCGCAGGTGCACGACGACATCAACCGCATGCCCATGCATTATCTGTCCACCATAGGGGACATGGGCGCCGCCCTTTCCGGCGGCCAGCGGCAACGACTGCTGCTGGCGCGGGCGCTCTATCACAAACCCCGGGTGCTTTTCCTGGACGAAGGCACGGCCAATCTGGACTTGGAAGCCGAACGGCGAATCGCGCAAATTGTCTCTCGGATGGAGATCACCCGGATCGTGGTGGCCCACCGGCCCGAACTGCTCAAACACGCGGATCGAATCTTCGCGGTTGTCGACGGCAAACTGATCGAAGAAAGGAGACCCGGGTGAGGCGGCCCCGAGCCGCGCCGGGAAAGTGAGGCAAGATGGAGATTTTTCGCAAAGAGGCGGCTGAGCATCGGGGAAACCGGCTGTTCGGCCGGGTCGCGCTCGCCACGCCGGTTTCCACTTGGGTGGTAACCTGGCTGATCGGCGCCATCGTCGCCGCGATTGCCCTGATTCTGTTGACCGGGAGCTACGCGCGCAAGGAACTCGTTCACGGCTGGCTGAAACCCGACAAGGGCCTGGCCAAGGTCGTTCCCCCGCAGCTTGGCACGGTCACCGCCGTGCATGTGGTCGAAGGCCAAGGCGTCAAC
>JANQSV010000288.1 GCA_028279115.1 Pseudomonadales bacterium | reverse complement strand
CGCAGATCAGGAAGCGATAAGGATCCTCCTGAATCTTCTCTGCGATCAGACGGGAGGGAAATCCATTCAGCGAGGTTTCGCTCACTTTTTCTCCACCGATCTCGTGCTCGCCGGAGAATGAGACAATGGCCTGATAACGGCTCTTGCGCTCCTTCAGATAATCCCTGAATGCGTGGAAGTACTGTATGGCCCGCTCTATGCCATTGGTAACAACCATGGCCCGCGCTTCACCGCCGATCTTGCGTTGCGCAATCACCTTCTCATGGAAGTGATCCACCATGATTTCGGCCTTGAGGCGAATGGCGTGATCATGGCCTTCAACGAAACGCCGGAGTTTCTTCCGGGCCTTGTTCGCGTCGAACTCCGGGTCGTCTTCGATGGTTTTGGCGAGCTTGTAGTAGCTCGATACCGGCGTGTATTGGGCTAGCACATCGAGAATGAAACCTTCCTGGATCGCCTGTTTCATGGTGTAGCTGTGGAAGGCCAGATGCTTGACTGTGCCGTCGGGCTGCGGGTCGGCCGCGCCGAATATTTCAAGTGTCTTGTTCTTGGGCGTGGCGGTGAAGGCGAAATAGCTGGCGTTGGGAAGCAGCTTGTGCGACTCCATTATCCGGTTGATGCGGTCTTCGAATGTCTCGCCTTCGTCTTCCGCGCCCGCTATCGAAAGCGCTCGTCCCATCGCCTTACTGGTCTTCCCGCCCTGGCTGGAATGGGCCTCGTCGATGATGATGGCGAAGTTCCGTTCGCGCTGCTCGTTGCCGATTTCGGCGAGAATGTGCGGGAATTTCTGTACCGTGGAAATGATGATTTTCTTGCCCGATTCAATGAAACCCTGCAAATCGCCTGAATCTTTGGCGTGGCCGATAGTGGCGCCGATCTGGGCGAACTGCCGGATGGTTGCACTGATCTGCTTGTCCAGGATCAGCCGATCAGTAACGACGATGATCGAGTCGAAAACTGTGTCACCGTTGCGGGCCAGCGCGATCAGTTGGTGCGCCAGCCAGGCGATGGAGTTGCTCTTGCCGCTGCCGGCCGAGTGCTGGATCAGGTATCTCTTTCCCGCACCTTCCGCCACGGCGTCGGCCAGCAAGCGGCGCACGACGTCGAGTTGGTGATAGCGCGGCCAGATCTGATTCCGTTTATTCCGATTTGTTTTCTCGTCGCGGATTTTCAGCAGTTGGGCGTAATTTTCGAGAATTCCGGTGAGGCTTTCGCGGGCCAGCACTTCGCGCCAGAGGTAATCCGCCTTGACTCCGTTCGGGTTGGGCGGATTGCCGGCGCCGTCGTCCCAGCCCAGGTTGAAGGGCAGGAACCACGACGCCTTTCCTTTCAAATGCGTACAGAAGCGCACTTCGGCTTCATCGACGGCGAAGTGGACGACGCAGCGGCCTAGTTCAAATAGTTTTTCGCGTGGATTTCGGTCTCTGCGGTATTGCGTGATCGCGTCGTCAACTGTTTGTTTCGTCAGGTTGTTCTTTAGTTCGAAGGTGATAACCGGCAAGCCGTTGATAAAGAGCGCAATATCCAGCGAGCGTTGGGTTTCGTCGCGGCTGTAGCGTAGTTGGCGGGTGACGGTGAAGCGGTTCCTGGCGAACAGTTGCCGTGCCCGTTCGTTGCCAGGAGTGGGTGTCCCATAGAAAAGTTCATACTCGTGGGCGCCGTGTTTTACCCCTTTGCGCAGGACATCGACGATTCCCCGATTGGAAATTTCGCCTTGAAGCCGTGAGAGAAACTTGCGGCGGATTGGCCCGTTTTCATCGAGTTCAAGCGATTCCGCGGCTTCCGGCTGGGTTTCGCGCAGAAAGGCGGTGAGTTGCACAAGATCGACACAATACTCGCGGTCGTAATCGTGATGATTGCCGCCGCTCCAACCCACGCCGCCGTAATTCGCCTGCGGCTCGCCGACTGTGGCTGCGGCGGGCGGTTCGCAGGGATGTCCAGCAAGTTCGGTGCAGATCAGCCGTTCGAGGCCGCGTTCGGACGTATCAGTGCTCATGCTCGAATAGTCAAATAGCCGTTAAATAAATTTGTCAGTATCTTCGGGAAGTGCGATTGCCGAGCATAGAAACATGATCGTATTAACAAAACGCATGGCACCTACCTTGATGTGGGATTCCCATTTTCAGTGGTAGCCGTGGTCTCGCCCTTAGCCTGGGCTCTGGCCCGGCCCCGGTCATAAAGCTCCTCACGGGAAAGGTTTTCGGCCATGCGCAATCCACCGCCGTCGGCCGTAAGCTTTTTGACTACCTCCCGCAACCTTCTTCGTCTTTGTTTGGTCTTGTTACTCAGCATTCGTTCCACTGCCTGGCAAGTGTCCCAGTTGGTCATGGGCTCGCCTCTGCCACGTCGTCCGGCAATGCCTTGGCAGCCTCGCGAACATCGAGTTTGCCCGAAACGACATCGGCGATCAGGCGGGTTCGGTATTCGCGGATGAGTATAACTTGGGACTGTTCTTGTGAAATCCTCGTGTCTATGCCTGAAATGGCGTGTCTCGACCGATTAACTATGTCAGTTTGCTCGGAGACCGGCGGAAGTGGTACTCGAAACTGTTTGACTACTTCAGCGTTTATATTCGGTTGGCCCCCGCCAAAACTAACTGCTGATAGCTCTTTTTTTGCAGCCACTAACACCATTTGATAAAAAGCGGTGTTTGTATGTGGATAGGGGTCGGCTAACACGAAACATGCTTGGTTGGTGCATGCATAATCGGCTAAAACACCAGTCCTTCCAATAGTTGCTCCGTACATGGCTATAACTAATGACAGAGGCGGATACAACTTCAAAGTGGAGATTTCATTAATCGCTCGCTTTGATACTGTCCTAGTCGTTGTCTCTACAATCCCATCATTCAAATCACCACTCATTACCCAAGGAACCGGACCTTCAAAATAGTAGTCTTGCGAAGGAGTAGTTCCGCTACCGTGTCGTTGATACAGCCACCACAATTTGCGTACTTCCCAATGAGATGGAATTGTGTCTAGCCATTGGACACCGGAGGGTTTGTAATCCGGGTAGGGTTTGCCGGTGTGGACATTGATCCGGCCCGTGACGGCATCATGGATGATGACCTGCTTCTGTTCCTCCAGCAGCGCAATCAGCTTTTCCTTGGCGCGAATGCATTGTTCGATTTGATCAGTAGCGAGGTCAAGGAATCGGACAATAGCAGTTTGTTCGCTGTGTGGAGGAAGATGGGCTTCAAGTCGAAAAAGATCGTCCGTATACAATCGAAGTCTGCTTTCAACTACACCTGTAGATTTCGCTTTGATTCGAGTCTTGTAAGGTATTGAGCGCAATAGGTAGTGGAGATATTTGGCATGAGCCCTGGAACTGAGGCTGTAGACGCAATAAGCAGGGCTGACGATGCCAGGAAAGCTTGACACACCCAAACTGCCGTTCCACGCGAGCATGATATTAACCACTAGATTGCCCTGGTCGACACATTTGTAGCCAATCAGAGAATCTGCACGTGTATCTGGTTCTTCAGTGCCGTCAGTAGGGCGACGTTTCGTAACGCCAGAATATTGTGAAACCCGAAGCAGTTGTTCGGTCCCATCAAGTGATCGACTGTTGCGTTCTTTGAGTAGGTGCTTAAAACGGATCACTTCCCAGTGTGTCGGAATATTACCCAGCCACTCGACGCCGGAGTCCTTCATCCGCTCATAGAGCTTCAATCCCGCATCCATCTGCTCATCCGCAAAGTGCTTCAAGGACTTCGGTTAGCCACTAGTCCGGAACATGTCGCCCGAGGGCTCTCTGCTTGGCCACCATGCGCTGCCATTCAGGATCCGTCGCTCGGAACTTCCGCCAGTACTCGTCATACTCCTTCCCGTTCAGGTGCTTCGTTTCCTCGTAAATTCTGCGGCGCGCCTCGCGCTGAAACTTTACGCAGTCGAATTTCTCAGGTGTCTTGCTCGTCATTATGCACCTCCTTCGGGCTCCGAATGTCGATTTCCTTGTAGCCCAATCTTCGGTTAACGCCATTATACGCCTGTATGCGCCACCACTTTACTATGTGCTGAAAATTCCAGCTTACAAGGACATCTACCTCGGCGATGCTCGCGGCCGCGATATGCAACGCATCGTTGTAATGCACTGATCCTAAGGCCTTGGCGGCGATGTAAGCATTCGCCAGTTCTCGAGTCTGTTCGGTTTCGACAATTATCTCTGTATGTACTTCGGGGATTTGCCGAGGAATTTCAACTACTTGTTCGGGCGCTCCGGCAAGTTCACGCCGTGTCACGTCCGAGAGCACCAGAGTAGCCTCCCCACTGTGGAACATTTCGATCAACCTGAGCGAGTCTTTCTTGAACTTCTCTTCCCCGCACCCCCCGAACACCGACGTGTCCACGTAAATTCGCGGTTTCGCGACGTATTCCGCTTCGGGTTCGCGCAGGATGAAGTCAGGGAGCAGGCTGTCGGCATCGGATTGGAGCGTGAGGATGTCGGCGCGGATTTCGTCCAGTGTGCGCAGCGGCGCGGGCTTGTAGAAATAGCGGTTGAAGCTGATTTCGTAGCCGGTCCTGACGCTTTCGGGCTTGTACCAGGCGTCCTTGGCGTAGGGCAGCACTTCCCGGCGCAAAAAGGCTTCGATGCCGCCTTCTTCTTTGAGCGGAATCTGCTCGGTGTCGCGCAGTTCCGAGTCGGGTTCGTATTCCACCACGGCGTGCTTGCCGTCGATCATGGCGACGAAAAGGCCGCGCAACGCATCGGGTTCAGTGCCGCGCTTGTGGATTTTGCGGATGATCCGGGGTGCGTCTTCGCTACGTTTGCCGTTTTCCTTGAGACGTTTGATTTCCGCGGCCTTGTAGACGCGGTTCGCGTCGGCGCCCTCGATTCGCAAAGGCCGCTCGACGGTTACTTTCCAGTAGCCGAAATCGGCGTTTTCGAAAATCTTGCTCTGCTCGTTCTCTTCAAATGCGAGAAAGGTTTCGCAGATGCGCTCGATGTCGTCCTCGCCGAGTTCGCAGTTCTTCTTGCCGAGATTCTTGCGCAGCGGGCGATGCCAGCCGGTTGCGTCGATCAATTGCACCATGCCGCGGCGATGCGCGGGCTTGCGGTTTGTCAGCACCCAAATGTATGTGGCGATTCCGGTGTTGTAGAAGAGGTTCAGCGGCAGGGCGACGATCGCTTCGAGCCAGTCGTTTTCGATGATCCAGCGGCGAATGTTGCTTTCGCCCTGGCCGGCGTCGCCAGTGAACAGCGAACTGCCGTTGTGTACTTCGGCGATGCGGCTGCCGAGTCTCGATTGCGACTGTTTCATCTTGGCGAGCTTGTTGGCCAGGAACAGCATCTGGCCGTCGCTTGAGCGCGTAACCAGGGAGTATTCCGGGTCGCCAGCGTGTTCAATCAGAAAGCGTGGGTCGCGCATGCCCGATTTGCCGCCCATGCGCTCCAGGTCGGTTTTCCAGCTTTTGCCGTAAGGCGGATTGGACAGCATGAAATCGAATTCGCGGGACGGGAAGGCGTCGTTGGCGAGGGTGGAATGCTCGGGGCCTCCGACGATGTTGTCAGCGGCTTCGCCGCCGCCCTTGAGCAAGAGGTCCGCTTTGCAGATCGCGTAAGTTTCAGCGTTTATTTCCTGGCCGAAAAGGTGCGTCGAGACCTGTTTGCCGCGGGCGGCGGCGAGTTCTTGCAGCGTGTCTTCGGCCATTGTGAGCATACCGCCGGTTCCACAGGCGCCGTCGTAGAGCAGGTAAGTGCCGGATTCGATTTCGTCGGCAACGGGCTCGAAAACGAGCTTAGCCATCAAGCGCACGGCGTCTCGCGGAGTCCAGTGCTCGCCGGCTTCCTCGTTGTTCTCTTCATTGAAGCGGCGTACCAGTTCCTCGAAGATCGTGCCCATGCCGTGATTGTCCAGGCCGGGCTGGCGGATTTCGCCGTCGGTGTTTTTTATGGGGTCAGGACTCAGATTGATATCAGGGGAAGTAAGTTTCTCGATCAAGGCCCCGAGTGCGTCGGCCTTGGCGAGGCGCGGTATCTGATTGCGGAACTCGAAGTTGTCGAGGATGTCCTGCACGTTGGGCGAGAATCCGTCGAGCCAGGCCTCGAAATCGGCCTTGAGTTGTTGGGGGTTGGAGCGTGCCCGAAGATCGCGCAATGTGAACGGGGAGATGTTGTAGAAGGCCTGGCCCGCCGCTTGCCGCAGCGCCGCATCCTGCTCCACGACTTCGGCCTTGTCGAGCGAGGCTTTCATGTCACTGACGGCTTGCTTGTTGTCCTCCAGCACCGCATCGAGCCGCCGCAGCACTGTCATCGGCAGGATTACGTCGCGATACTTGCCGCGAACGTAGAGATCACGCAGGATATCGTCCGCGATGCCCCAGATGTAGTTGGTGATCCAGTTCAGGTCTCCGTTGTTCAATTGGCAGCTCCTTGCTCGTCGTGGTGTCGGAGCATAGCACTCTGAGGTGGTCCTGATTCACAGGACAGTCCGAGGGCTGATTTAAGGTGTGCCCGGGTTGATTTGGAGCCCTCGATTTCCAGAGTCTATGCTTGCCGCG
>JANQSV010000259.1 GCA_028279115.1 Pseudomonadales bacterium | reverse complement strand
TGTGGCACTCCTCGAGCGCCGCCGCCACCCGGTCGCGTCCGGCGCGGTCGAGCCCGGACCACAGGCCGAAGCCTCGCCATGCCCCCATGGCGACCAGATCCCGCACCCGAATGGGGAAACGGCGGTCGAACCCGGTCATCTGCGCGAGATAGCCGATCGCATGCGGACGGCCCCTGGGCCAGGTCAACTGCCCCGACAAGGGCTGGATCAGGCCGAGCAGCATTTTGACGAAGCTGCTCTTGCCCGAACCATTCGCGCCCAACACGGCGAGCGTCGTTCCGGCCTCGATATCGATGGACAGCCGGCGGAACAATGTCAGGTCGGGGTAGCCGAGAGTGAGATCCCGAATCTGGAGAACGGCCGACATCAGATCACCACGAGGATCGCGAGCCAAAGTACCGCCGAGACACCCATCGCGCTCGCAATCAGCAGGCTCGCGCTCACCTCGGTCAGGCAAGACGCGCGTCCGGCAGGCGTCTCCGCCGCCGATGTCCGCCTCAGCGTCTTCACGCCTTGCACGGCGTCCCCGGAAGTGTGGTTCAAGCGGCGTGGCGATAGGTTGATCGACATGTTCTCTCCTCTCAATTCGCCTCAGCCACGGCAAGATCCGATCCTTGTTTCAGGAGCGTTGGATGTTGCCGGCAAAGTGCGAAATGTTATAACATAACGTTTCCCAATCGCAATTGAGATCAATCCCATAAAACTCCCCACGACACAACCTCGGCCCTGCACCGATCCCGACTGCCGCGGGCAGCACGCGCCGGCTGAACGAATTGCGTTGGCGGAGTCCCTTTGCGCCGCGCGCGGGAACAAGCTGACGACGCTCAGGCGGCAGGTTCTGGAGTTGCTCTGGGAGAGCGGTCGACCGACGGGCGCTTATGAACTGATCGAAGCGCTGAAACGCAGGCAGTCCCGTCCGGTCGGTCCGCCCACCGTCTACCGCGCGCTTGAGTTCCTGATGTCCCAAGGGTTCGTCTCGAAGGTCGAAAGCCGCAACGCGTACGTCCCTTGCGCGCATCCGGAGCGTCGCCACGATTGTCTTTTCTTCATCTGTGCCGGCTGCGGGGCATCGGCCGAATTGGAGGATAGCCGGATTGAGCGGCTTCTCGCCGAGGACGCCGCAAAGCTGGGCTTCCGCCTGACGCGGCGCGTGGTCGAGGTGGCGGGCACCTGCGGGAGTTGCGCCGCGGCTGATCCGGCTTGAACGAACGATGAAAGTACTGGCGATACTGCATCGTTGGCTCGGCGTCGCCCTGTTCTTGCTGTTCGGCATGTGGTTCGCAACGGGCGCGGTCATGATGTACGTGCCTTTCCCTTCCTTGCCGGTGTCGGAAGCGATCGCGCAAAGCCCAGCGATCATGGGTTCCCAACTTGGTTCGCTCTCGGACACTCTGAGGGTTGCCGGCTTGAATTCTCTGCGTCAGCTTCGCTTGCGCAGTTATGACGAGCGACCACTACTGATCGCTGAACGTGAAACGGGCGGTCTGGCCGCGTATTTTGTCGATACGGGAGAAGCCTTCAAAGGAGTCGACGCGGCAAAAGCCGGACAATTGGCCCGGCGGTTTGCCGACCAGAAGTTTCGTGAAGTCGAAGGACCAATGGACTACGATCAGTGGATTGTCCATCAACAATTCGATCCCTACCGCCCGATGTTTCGTGTAAGCCTTGATGACGCGGCGGGCACACAACTCTATGTCTCGCAATCAAGCGCTGAAGTAGTGCAGCGAACCACCAGGCAACAACGACAGTGGAATTCTGCCGGCGCCGTGTTCCATTGGATTTATCCCACTGTCATCCGCAAAGACTGGCGACTATGGGACGGCCTGGTCTGGTGGCTATCGCTCGCGGGCCTGGTGGGAGCGCTAAGCGGCGTGGCTCTGGGTGTCCTGCGACTGCGTAAACAACGAGACAGCAATCGATTGGGCAGTCCCTTTGCAGGCTGGTTATGGCTGCATCATATGTTGGGTTTGGTGTTTGGCCTGGTCGTTGTCACCTGGATATTCAGCGGCTGGCTGTCGATGGACCACGGACGCCTGTTTTCGGAACCGAACCCCACCGCGCCGCAGATAAGAGATTTCAGGGGCCTGCCCTTGAATGAGGCGGTTCAGGGTCTGAGCGAGGCTGCCCTGAATTCAATCTCGGGCGCAGCCGAAGTTGAGATTTCGGCGATCGATGGCAAACCACTGATTATTATCAAGCGTGCCGACAAGACAGACGTTGCCGTTATAGATGGTAGTGGTCGCCTCGCTCCTCTCTCGCCGGCCGTTGTCGCGTCGGCTATCGCCAGCGCCTGGCCTGGCCACTCCATAGTCGATCGACATTCCATTTCGCCGACCGATTCCTACGGCAACTTGCGGGAAGGCGCGTTGGGACCGGAAGTCATGCGGTATGTCCTGAATGACGAGGCGCAGACTTGGGTGCATGTGGACATGACCAACGGCAACATTGTTTCGGTGATGGATCGCAGCCGCAGGGCATACCGCTGGCTCTACAACGGCCTGCACAGCCTTGATATTCCCGGTTTGGCGGATCGACGCCCACTTTGGGACGTCGTCATGCTTGTACTCCTGGCAGGCGGGTTCGCTTTCAGTACAACGGCGGCCGTGATCGGTTGCCGGCGCCTGAATTTGACCTTTCGTCGACCCGCTGGTTCCCTGCTCCTGATTCTGGCCTTGCTTGGTGCTCAAGTAATTACGGTGCGGCATGATCATGACGGAGATCATTCCCACCACGTCGACTGTTTGATCTGCGTCAAGCAGAATAACGAATCTGATTTTCTACTTCCGGGTAGTTCTCTTGCCAATAGTGTTCAGTTCCCGGGCAAGGTGGTCGACCCGGTTCTGGCTGAAGCGTCCAATGCTCCGCTGACCGCCAATTCTCGCGCTCCTCCTGTCTAAATCGAAACAGTTAGTTTCAATAACTTTGAATGTTTCTTTCACATTGGCTCCCGGTTGTTGTGCCGGCGTTGGTGCGAACTTGTCATGTCAATTGTTCGAGCGCCATTAGTAGCTGATTGAAAGTGGAGCGGATTTTTTTAGGAGAATTTAAGTGAATAGGCGTTTTTTCTATTTGGCAACAGTGTTGGCCGCGGTGGGCAGTATGACTCAAGTAAATGCGCAATCGGCGGTCGAAGACGGTCTGATCGAAGAGATTGTGGTGATCGGAGACACTGTGGGTCAGCTCGGGCTTGATAGTGAGTCGAGCACCGGCAGTCGACTTGGACTGACACTTCGTGAAACACCTGCGGCTGTCGAAGTGATTAATCGGGAAGTGCTGCGTTCGCGCGGCTACCAGCAACTCACGGATGCCGTGCAAAGTCTGCCCGGAGTGATTTCCGGCAATCATCCCGCCGCGCCTTCGACATTTTCGATGCGCGGCTTCACTCGCGGGCAAGTTTCGATTCTGCGCGACGGTTTGTGGGTGGGTCCCAGCGGTATGGTTATGCGCCCGCAGAATACTTTCAATCTTGAACAAGTCGAAGTGCTGCGCGGCCCATCTTCGGTATTGAGTGGCAACGGAGCGGTCAGCAGCACTGTCAACACAGTGGCGAGAACGGCTGTGGTCGGCGCGGAAACATCTTACGACTTGTTGCTGAGTGCAGGGCGATGGGATGCCTTCCAGGCCGGATTCGGAGCCGGAGGTTCGCTGGCGGACACCACCGGCTGGCGCTTTGATGTGAGCACATACGGAGCTGAAGGTTTCGTCGAACGCACCGACCCCGAGTCGACCAATGTCACGGGCAGCTTTGTGTGGAGATTGGCGAACGACGCGGAACTGAAACTCAGTGCGGACTATCTGCAGGACGATGTGGGTCGATATTTTGGCACCCCCCTGATTCCATTGGATGCGGCACGGAATCCAATGACGCACATGATATCCACGACTACCGGTGAGACCATTGATGAGGATATGCGGTTCCGCAACTACAACGTTGAAGACGGGTTTGCCGAGTCAGACCAATTGTTTCTCAGGGCTGACTATTCCTGGGAAATCTCCGACAACATTACGCTCAAAAACACGCTGTACAAGTTCGATGCGGACCGCGAGTGGGTGAATGCCGAAGGCTATGCTTTCTGCGCCACCGTAGTGGACGTTTGCAGCCGGGTTGGTGAAATTCAAAGATACTACGGCTATTTCTTTGTATTTCACGATCAGGACCAGTGGGGAGACCGTTTCACGCTTAATATCGATGGTCAACTCGGCGGCATGGAAAACCGCTTTCTCGTCGGCGCCGAGTTGATGAACATCGACTTTGTGCGAAGCCGAGGGTTTCGGCGCAGCATTCCTCCCGTTCCCGGTGATTCGGTGGATCCCTACAATCCAGTCCCCGGCGTTTATGGACAGCTTGAGTTGCGCGGGGTCAGTCCCACCATCATCGAGACCCGCACAGTTTTTGCCGAGAATGCATTGCAGGTCACGGATCAGTTGAGCCTCGTGGCCGCCGCGCGTTATGAGGAGATGGATCTCGACCGCAAGAATTTCAATGCCGAGGGTGTGAATGAAAATAGCGGTTTCGTCCGCAAGTATGACTGGTGGGGCTGGCGTTTGGGATTCGTTTTCGACCTCAATGAAAGCGTTGCGCTATACGGTCAATACAGCGATGCGGTCGATCCGATAGGGTCGAACATCTTTCTGGTCAACAGCAATAACAATTTCGATCTCACCAGCGCCTCGCAATGGGAAATCGGATTGAAGGCCAGCTTGGGCGGTGGTACGGAGATGACCCTGGCCTGGTTCGACGTTCAACGTGACGACATCATCGAAAGATTCGCGCTGGATAGCGCCAGCAATATCGGCGGGCAGGATGCGCGTGGATTGGAGTTTGCCCTGACAGGCAATCTGAGCGACCGCTGGCGATTGGGAGTTAATGCCGGATACGCCGATGCGGAGTTCCAGCGTTCGGCCAACAACCTGGTCAATGCAGGCAATACCCCTCCCAATGTGCCGGAGTGGACGGCAAATGCATGGACCAGCGTTTCCAATGTCGGCGGATTGCCGCTGGAGTTGGGTGGTGGCTGGCGTTTCGTCGGCGACCGTTACGGAGACAACCGCAACCGCGTGGCTTTCCACTCCTACCAACTGCTGGATGTTTATGCGGCTTGGGTCGGCGACAACTATCGAATTACGGCAAGAGTGGATAATCTGACGAACGAGGATTACGTCTCGTGGTCCGATGTGTTCTATCTGGGGCAGACGGACCCTGCTTTCATTTATGCCAACCAGGTGATGCTGGGCGCCCCGCGCAACTACAGCATTACGATGCAGTGGCAGTTCTAGTGACTGCGATGGGCGTTCGCGACATTTTGGCTGCAAAGGTATGGCCAGGGTCCGTTGGAAGCTTTTTGGCGGAACCTGAGTTATGGTCCGCCGCGCGAACGCCCTTCCTGGCAGTACGTCTCCAAACTCGCTCATAGCCCAGTTTTCAGCATTGAATTGATGCTTGATGTTTGATGCGATATGATCCGAGCTTGTTGTCGGAGAACAATCATGCGCACCACGCTCGATCTCGATCCGGACGTACTGATGGCCGCCAAGGAACTGGCGCGAAGACAGCGGAAGACTGCCGGCCAGATTGTTTCCCAGTTGCTCCGTCAGGCTTTGAACCAGGGCGGCGGCGTTTCCGAAGAGCCTGGCAGCTACGGCTTCAGGCCCTTTCCTTCCAGGGGCGGCGTTGTGACGAATACCTTGATAGACGAGCTTCGGGAAGACTTCGGCGACTGAAGAATGAGAGCCCTTTTCGATGTTAACGTGCTGATCGCCCTGCTCGACCGCGACCACGTGCATCACGCGGCCGCG
>JANQSV010000258.1 GCA_028279115.1 Pseudomonadales bacterium | reverse complement strand
CGAGACCACGGCCGCCACGTCGTCTTCGGACACGACCGTCACCGGCCGCTTCGCCGCCTCCGCGGAACCCTCGGTCTCTGTCGAATCCCCGGAATAGGGCGCGGCGCCTTCGTTTTTCGCAATGCCTTCTTGTTCCGTAGCGCCTTCGTTTTCCGCAGCATCTTCGATGCTTTCGTTCATGCGCGCCCGCGCGCAGGCCGAATCCAGCACGACGATGGCCTTGTCGGGCAATTGGCGGCCAACTATGTAGCGGCGCGACAGCGCCACGGCGGCATCGAGAACGTTATCGCCGAAATCCACCGCATGGTGTTCCGCCAGGGGCGGCGCGATTCCTTTGACGATCCGCAAGGCCTCATCGTGTTCGGGTTCCTGGACGCGCACCGGCGCCACGCGCCGGGCCAGTCCGGCGTCGGGTTCGATTTGCCGCCGCCACTCCCGCCAGCCACAGGTTCCGAGTATGCGCACCGACCCCTTCGAGAGAACGCTGCGCAACGCGTCCACGCCGCGCCCCTGGTCTCCGAGCAGCAGGTGGATGTCGTCGATGTAGAGGATCATCCCTTCGCCCTCGACCTCCTTGACGATGCCTTGCAGGCGTTCTTCCATGGAACCGGCCATCGAAGCGCCGGCGCGCAACGCGGACGCGTCCAGCGACCAGACAGGGGTCGCGTGGAGCGCCGCCGGCACCGTATCGAGGCCGCGCGCGAGCGCGTCGATGAAGCCCAATGCGCAAGCTGTCTTTCCCACGCCCGCCTCACCGACCACGATCACCGAGTTCTGGCGCCGGCGCAGCAGAGCCGACGAGATCGCGCGCAACTGGTTTTCGAAACCGATGACCGGATCGAACCCCGTTTCGCGAACCTGCGCGATCATGTCGCGCCCATAACGCGACAGTTCGGGGTATTCGTCGCTCGTCGAGGCCGGAGCGATGCCTACCGGCTTCTCTTCGGATCGCCCGGCCATGGCGAGGCGCGCAACGTCGAGCCGGTCGAACCCCGGCAACGACGCCACCAGTCGGGGCCAGCCATCGCCGCGACGCGCCAGGGTTTCGAAGAAGCGAACGGGCGATACCGATGCTTCGCCATAGTCGTCGAACGTGAGCGCCCAAGCCTCGCGCATCAGATGGGCGAGCGATTCGTCGAAAGACGGCAGCGCGTCCTGCGTCGAACGCGGTTCCGCGGCCGTCTTCTCGGCCAGCAGGGATTCGATCGCGGCGGCGTCCGCGCCGGCGCGTTGCAGCGCCGCGGCCAAGCCTGGCCCGACGCTGCGGTCCCGCAACAGGGAAAGGAGAAAAAATTCGATACTGATGCTGGACCGGCTTTCCCTGGCAGCCTGTTCCGCAACCGCGTGAAGAATGCGCCGCGCATCCTGATCCAGATGTTCGTAGAGTTTTCGCAAATTCATGCACAGACTTCCCTGCGGATAACTGCACCCGCCAAAGCGCCTAGTATATTGGTTCGGGTGGTAACTGTCGATGCTTGTATCGAGCCTGATCGGCAAAGGCGTCAGCCGCGTTCAATGGCAAACGGACCTTGTGGAACCGGTTGGCGCCGCACGGGGCTCCGGCTTCAGACGGCCAGCGGCAATCGCACGCTTTCCCCGGCATGGCCGAGCACGGCCAGCCCGCCGAATTCCGCGCCGCCGTCCAGCGCCGCCGCCGAAACGTTGCCGGGATCCAGCCTGAGATAGACGCGCACTTGCGGCGCGGCTCCTCCGATATAGCAGCGAGCCAGCAATCCCAGGGCTGCCCGGCGCTGCGGCTCCCGCGCCCAGGCCAACGCCCCGGCATCGGAACCGCCGTCGATGACCACGTCCACCGCGGCCGCGGGAAGCCAGCACCGGGATCCCAATGCGAAACCCATCGCTATGCCGACGCGCGCGGGGCGCATCATCGGCAGTTCCGCTCCCGCGAACTCCTCGACGCGAGTCGGCAGCGCCGTGAACGCCTGGATAAGCTGGCGCAAACCCACCGCCGACGGAGCTCCGAGAAACAACGCCGACAATCCGATCGCGCCGAGAAACTCGTCGCCATCCGCTTCCCCGCTTTCCCCCATCGCCACCGGATGCAGATCGCCGCCGGGACCCGCCGCCAGCGGCATCCCCCGGCCCACCAGATGCACGATCGCCGCGAAGGCTTCGATCCTGCCACCGGTAGCCACGGAGAACGCGGCGTTATATCGTCCCTGCGACGTCTCGACGGCGTGCATCAGCCGATCGCCCGGGGCGTCCAGCCAGCGTCCCAGACTCCCGCCGCGACGCCCGTCCGCCACGATGCGGGCGATATCCGACGTCGGCAGGGGGGATCCGGCGGCTGCCAGTCCGGGGCCGGAAAGCATCAATTCCACTCCCCTGCCGCCAAGCGCCACATCGTCGATCTCGGCCGGCGCGAAACTGAGAGAAGGCTTCGAGCGGTAGACGATCGACCGCATATTCCGCGCCACTTTTCTCAGCATCCATCGCAGCAGGGCGACCGCGGGCCAGATGCGCCAACGGCTTGGCTCGATCAGGATGTCCCGCACCAGTGGATGCTGCATCTCCGATTCGGCCCCCGCGTCAACCTCCGGGGTCGTCGCGGCGCCGGTCGAAGGCGCGGAGGATGCTTCGGGCGGGTCAGAGGTCGGGTCGGACATGCACGTCCTCGACTCGGTTCAGGCCGCGCTGGCTGTCGAACAATGCGCTCAGCACCCGCCTGACCATGGCCAGACTGGTGGTCGGGTAGTTCCGCCGGTCGAAGGATACCGTCAAGCGGGCGCCGGGCTGCGGAACGCCATGTCGCATGGCCGCCACCGACATCGCTCTGACGGCCCCGAAGCCGTTGATCCAGTTCGCCTGGTCGGCGCCGGGAAATCGCAAGAGGTAGTCGCGCAATGCATCCCCGGAGCCGTCGGCGAGGCTGATCATGCTGCTTCGCAAGTAGCCGATCAGGGTTTCCATGGCGCCGGAACCCATGAGGGCCGGCCGATACACTGTGGGCGCCGAAGCCAGGGAGCAACGCCAACTGCCGATTCCCTCGACGGGTTGCAGCCGCTCTCCCACCGGCGTGTGTTGAGCGATGTCCCGGTTGCTGGCTATCACGAGGGGGGAAGCCAGGATCCGTTGCCGGCCGAGAGACTGATAGTCAAGTCCCTGGAAATACATCAGAACTTCGCTCCCCGTGGTCTGCACCACGCGCCTTACGGCCCACTTGGCTTTCGTGCCCTGGATGTTGCCGAGCGCCGCGGCCGGGTCGATGTACTCGGGCTTGCTGCTGCCGGGCCAGTAGATGCCCAGCCGTTCCACCGAATGACACTCTACCGCGCGATAACGCAGCGCATCGACGTGCACCGGATACTCAAGCTGGCGTCCGGTGATTTCGAAGGGCGTCGCGGTCACTTCCCACAGGTTGACCACGGGGACGCGATTCACGGTAATGAGGTCCGGGGCCAGCACCGCGGGCAACTCGAGGCGCCGCGAAAACCGGAACAGCAACTCGCTTCCGGACGGCAGGGTCAGGCCGTTCAGCGACACGAAACGAAACTTTTCCGGGCAACACATGAACTCGATGACCGTGCGGTGCGCCTGGTGGGACGCGGGACGCACCGGCAAGGACGCCTCCCGCGCGTTGAATCCGTGGACGCGGAGAACGGCTCTCGGCACCCTCACGGGATCGCCCGTCGGCGGCTGGATCTCTATCGACTCCAGATGCTCGTCGAACGCGTCCGCGAGAATGGCGGCGCTGACGGCATCGTTGCCGAGGTACAGCAGCAGGCGCTCCGGCGCCGTCCCGATCACGCGCAAGCCGATGCCGTCCGCGGAACCGCCGGGCGCGAGACGATGCAGCTCTTTCC
>JANQSV010000241.1 GCA_028279115.1 Pseudomonadales bacterium | reverse complement strand
ATCACCCGCGAATGGATACGCGAATACAACGAGGAACGGCCGCACGACAGCCTGGGAAGAATACCGCCCGCCCTGTTCAGACGGCAGGCCGAAAACGCCCGAAACTCCAATTTCGAACTGTCTCATTGACGGGGAAGCTTACGCAGCATTTTGGGCATGTTAGTGATGTTCATATACTAGTCGAGACTCTACACACCGGAGTACGCCATTCGGCTCAAGCGCGCTACTCAGACAAGTCTATTCAAATCGGTATCAGGTGTTTCGGGCTTGATTTCCAAGGCCTTCACTATTCCTTCCGATTTTTCGCAAGGCATAGTCATCAGCGTCCGGACTTTATCCCGAGTGCCATTCAAATTGCAATCGGAAATTTGGATCGACAGCGGCGCGAGGGCTTCGAGGTGAGGTCTGGGCAGAAACATACCGAATACGGCGGGAAACGATATCCGGCAACCGGTCGCGACGGAATTGTAAGGAAGGAATGCGGTTGGACACCAATCCCAATATTGTCATACACTTCGTAATACATGGCATGGCGATATGAGGTTGGTTAAATGGGAATGCGAACGGTACGGCTTGACGATGACGCCGAGGCGACGCTGGCAGCGCTGCAAAAACAGACGGGATTGTCTATTTCCAACGTGCTGAAACGCGGTCTGGATGCATTCGCCAAAGAAGCGAGGGGAAAGGCCGCGGAAAAACCCTATGAAATTTTTTGCCGTCTCGAACTGACTTCCGATGAACATGTCGCGGGTTCCGCCGCCGAAGCCAAGGCTCGCGTTGCGGATGTCATCAAGAACAAGTACGGTCGATGATCCTGACCGATGCGGGCCCATTGGTTGCGCTCTTTAACAGCGGCGACGACGCGCACGGGCGATGCATCGAGATTCTTCGAGGAATTGAAGAACCACTCGCCACCACAGTCCCGGTTTTGACGGAGGCGTTCCACCTGCTCGGCCCTGCTGGCGCCGCTTCCCTAATGGGATTTGTCAGGGAGGGTGGCTTGCAAGTTCTATTTTCCGACGATGAAGCCCTCAATCGTGCTTTCGACTTGATGGTGCAATATGCCGATGCCCGCATGGATTTCGCCGACGCCTCCCTGGTCGCCGCGGCTGAGAATCTCTCCTTGCGCAAGATTTTTACCATTGACCGGAACGACTTCGAAACCTATCGCATTCGACACGGACACCGTCACATCGCATTCGAGATTCTGGGGTGAGTTCATCATTGATCGCATTTCGGTATTCCGCAAGACAGGTGTTACAGGCCACCGCCGTGGTCACGTTGATTCTGCTTGCCGTGGCGGTGATTTCGCGCTTCATGCAATACATCGGCGAGCGGAAAGATCAAGGTGACGGCGTCCGAGTGCAAGACGAGGCAGGCGGAGGTGTTTCGGCGGGCCGCTGCCGGGGAGACGATCATCGTCACCAACATCGGCGTTCCCCAGGTGGAAATCCGAAAGGCTCCCGCGGACGACGACAGCGTCGCCGGCGCGCTTGAAGCGCTCCGTGCGTTGCAGGCGAGTCAACTCGCGGCGGGGGCAACCGGCAGCCATGAGGAATTGCGGCTAATTCAATCCCCCTCCCATAGCCGCTGACAAAATCCGCAACGGGCAGTATCTCGATCCCGTCCTGCGTTTCCCTGGGGTATGGTTCGTGGCAGACCAGCAGCCGTTTCTGCAGCTTGAGTTCTTCCGCGATGGCGCGTAAGGATTTCAAATCGGCAGGCGACACGCGTTTTG
>JANQSV010000234.1 GCA_028279115.1 Pseudomonadales bacterium | reverse complement strand
GCCGGGCAGGAAGCCGCGCCGGATTTCGAAAACACGATCGTCGCGCTCGAGTTGAGCGGGCAATTGCTCGACCGCGTGGCCTCGGTTTTCTTCGCCTTGTCCAGCGCCCATACCAACGACGACATCCAGGCGCTGCAGCAGCAATTGGCCCCGGAACTTGCGGCCCACAGCGATGCGATTCTGTTGAATCGGGACTTGTTCGCGCGTATTTCGGCCCTGTACGAGAGCCGGGACGATCTGGATCTGGACGCTGAATCCCATCGCCTGCTCGAGCGAAGTTATATCAATTTCGTCAGGGCGGGAGCGGGGCTGAGCGAGGAGCAGCAGAGGCAACTCAGGGACATCAATGCCCGGACCGCGGTGCTGGAAACGCGGTTCAGCCAAAATGTCCTGAGCGAAGTCAACGACCTGGCGATCATCGTCGACAGCCGGGAGGAATTGACCGGACTTGACGAGGCGCTCATTACGGCGGCGGGAAACGAAGCAGAGTCACGCGATTTGTCCGGCCGGTTCGTGCTGCCCTTGCTCAATACGAGCGGTCAGCCGGCCCTGGCCAGCTTGCAGAATCGGGATCTGCGCCAGCGCATTCTGGAAACCTCGTTGTCGCGAGGCTCCCGCGGCGGAGAATACGACAATCTGGAGACCGTGACCGAGGTGCTGCGGCTGCGCGCCGAAAGGGCGAGATTGCTCGGCTACGAAAATCACGCCGCGTATATCCTGGAAGACGAAACCGCGGGCTCGGTGGAGGCGGTCAATCAGCGTCTCGCTGAACTTGCGCCGCCGACCGTCGCCAACGCCCGGCGCGAAGCGGCTGATTTGCAGCAGATGATCGACGATTCCGGCGAAGACTTTACCCTGGCCGCTTGGGATTGGGCCTATTACACCGAGATTCTGCGCGCCGAACGCTTCGATTTCGACGAAAGCCAGTTGCGGCCCTATTTCGAACTCGACAATGTGTTGCTGCGGGGAATTTTCTTTTCCGCGGAACAACTCTTCGGCATCACCTTCGAGGAACGTTTCGACCTGCCGGTCTATCAGGAAGACGTGCGGGTATTCGAGGTGTTCGACGTCACCGGCGAGACGCTGGGGCTGTTCATCGCCGACTTCTACGCCCGCCCGAACAAGCGCGGCGGCGCCTGGATGAACGCTTATATCGCCCAGTCTCATCTGCTCGGCAACCGGCCGATAGTGGGCAATCATCTCAATATCACCAAGCCGCCGGAAGGCGAGCCGACCTTGCTGACTTTTGACGAGGTAAATACGGCGTTCCATGAATTCGGTCACGCGCTGCACGGCCTGTTTTCGGATGTCCGTTATCCGAGTTTCGCCGGCACCAGCGTGCCGCGCGATTTCGTCGAATATCCGTCCCAGGTCTACGAGATGTGGGCGGTCTGGCCGGAAGTGCTCGAAAACTACGCGGTGCACTTCGAGACCGGAGAAGCCATGCCCCGGGAATTGCTCGACAAGGTACTTTCCACCCAGCAATTCAATCAGGGTTTCGCCACCGCGGAATATCTGGCGGCATCGATCATCGACCAGGCGTTGCATCAGCTCGCGCCGGAAGAGGTGCCGGGCGCGGACGAGGTAATGGATTTCGAGGCGCAGGCGCTTGAGCGGGCGGGCATCGCAATGGACGAAATTCCGCCGCGTTACCGCGTGCCGTATTTTTCCCACATCATGGGGGGTTATTCAGCCGGCTACTACTCGTACATCTGGAGCGAGGTGCTTGACGCGGACTCGGTGGAATGGTTTCTGGAAAACGGTGGCCTGCTGCGTGAAAACGGTGTGCATTTTCGCCGCACCTTGCTTTCTCGGGGCGGTGCCGAAGACGCCATGACACTGTTTCGCAATTTTCGCGGCAGAGACGCGGATATTAACGCCCTGCTGGAGCGTCGCGGGTTGAACTAGGTGAGTGGCTTCAGGCCGGATCGAGGATTTCCCGCGTCGCGGCCTTTTCGACAAATGCGGAACGGGTCATGCCGCGCATGCGTGCGGCTTCGTCTAGCGTATCGAGGAAGCCTTTCTCCAGGCTCAGGTTGACTCGCACGACCCTTTTCCGGTCCCGCACATAGGGGATCATCATGAGGACCGCACCATCAGCGATTTCGTCCGCGACCTGCTCGCGCACGAAATCAATGCCTCTTGGATGTGCGGGCTCGGCGTCCTCGAAGAACAGGCTCAGCGCCTCGATCGAGTTCTGGACGATTTCCCCGAAGGTGTCTGCGGCCGAGAAACATCCGGGAACCTCGGGAAACCGGACACCGTAGGCGCTGTCGGGATCCTTGTCGATTACGGCAACGTAGTGCATGCTTTTCTCCTCAAGTCCAGCCAACCAATCTTGCGATGTTCCGGGCCGTGCCGAGTGGTAGATCCTTTTTCGGGTGAGGCACGATCACGGTTATGGCACCCTTTCGAAACTTGTGGTGCGACCCTCTGATGCTCACCAACTCGAAGCCCTCGGCCTTGAGACGCCTGACAATGTCGCGGCTGTTGTGAAGCATGCGCAATTATATACGCACGGTCGTCTTTGGCACAATCCCGCATCTGCGCTGGTGACAGGATCCATTCCTATGACGGCCCTGATGTCCAGTAAACCGGGGCGCCGAATCACCTTGCTATTCGTTGGGCGGAGACTACCGCTGTGTGAGTCGCAATACCAGCAGGCTCAACTCGTCCCAGGGGTTGGCGCGGTGGAGGCCTTTGACTGAGTGGTCGATTAGTTTGCAGTGTTCGAGCATTTGCTGGGCCTTGTCGGCGGTCAGGCGCTTGAGGGCTTGGGAGACGATGGGTTTTCGGCTTTGCCATATGCGGGCAGCCGACATTGCCTGGCCGATTTCGTGGCCCTGGTCGATCTGGTCGAGGATTGTCAGTAATTGTCGGAGTTCTCGGGCTAGAACGGCGAGGATCAGCAGTGGGAATGCGCCTTCGGCTCGAAGGCCGCCGAGGACGCGCTGGGCGCGCTCGGCGTCGCCTCGTAACGCGGCATCGGCGAGTTTGCCGAGGTCGTAGCGGGAACTATCGGAAACGAGGCGCAGGACGTCGTTGCCTGTCATTCTCTTGTTGGCGCCGGGTTCGGCCCCGAGTTTAACAGAGCCTAGCAGGGCGAGTTTTTCGATTTCCTGCTCGGCTGCCAGCAGATTGCCTTCGACGCGGTCGGTCAGTATTTGCAATGCGTCATCGTCGGGTTGTATTCCGGCGGCTGCCAGGCGCTGCCGGAGCCAGGCGGGCAGCCTGGCTCGGTCTATGGGCCAGATCTGGACCATGACGAGTTTGTCGTCCAGGTTTTTGAACCATTTGGCGGACAGGACCGAGGAGTCGATTCTGGGGCCGGTGATCAGTACGCGATAGTCGTCGGGGGCCTTGTCCAGCCAGGTGGTGATTGCTTCGCGGCCCTTGGCGTCCAGTTTGGCGGTGTAAAGGCGTAATTCGAGCAGTTTGCGTTCGGCGAACAGCGACATGGCGTCGAGCTGGTAGAGAAAATCGCTCCAGTCGAAGCCTTGCTCGACATGGAATACTTCGCGTTCGGTAAAACCGGCTTCGCGCCAATATCTGCGCACTTCGTCGGCGGCCTCGCGCAACAGCAGGATTTCGTCTCCTGCCAACCAGTAAAGCGGCGCGGATTGCTTCGCCAGGGTCGAGGAAAGTTGGTCGCCGCGGATTTTCAACGTCCGGCGGCCTCCAGCCGCCGCATGAGTTGGGCTACGAGGTCCCGCCGCATCTCTTCGCGCAACAGTTCGGCTTCCTCGCGATTGCCGGCGATATTGCGCAGATCCTGGTAATAGGTTCTTTCCACGTTCAGGGTTTCCATATCGATCAATGCGGTTTCGCCGTCCGTCAGATTGACGCGAACCGCGAGTTGCAAGGTGATCTGGGCGGCGCGCGCCTGCACCGTCGTGCTCGCCGGGCGGCCTGAAAACAGTTCGGGTCCTATTGCCAGCAGGGGAAAATTTCGGGCGTTGGCGTCGCCGGCTTCGTGCACGCCGATGCCGGCGATTTGCAGGCTGCGTAGCACTGCTCTTTCGAATTCGGGCTCGGATTCCGGCAATTGCAGGCGCAGATCGGTGAATTCCGGCGCTCCGGTCACGGTCCCTCGCAAGTTGTAGCCGCAGCCAACAGCCGTAATCAGTAACAGTGCAAGCGGCAGGCTGAAGAGGAAGCGCCGGATCATGAGCGATCAGGCGGTTACGATATTCACCAGCCTTCCGGGAACCACGATCACCCGTCTGATACCGGCGTTGGCGGTGAACTTGCGCACCGAGTCGTTTTCCAGCACGATTTCGCGCAAGCGTTCGTCCGGCAGGTCCACGGGCACTTCCATCCGCCCCCGCAACTTGCCGTTTACCTGCAATACGATCAGCGTCTGATCCTTCTCCAGCGCTCGCGCGTCGACATCCGGCCAGGCCGCGTCCATGATCGCCCCCGCATGACCGAGATACTGCCAGGCCACGTGGCAGAAATGGGGGACTATCGGGGCCAGCATGAGAATCGACATTTCCAGCGCTTCCTGAACGATCCAGCCATCGCTCCGGTTCGGTTCGGCACCTTGCTGAACGAAGCGCGTCAGGGCGTTGAGCAGTTCCATTACGGCCGCGATCACCGTGTTGAAGGCGTACCGGTCTTCGTAGTCCCGGCTCACCTTGACCAGGGTTTCATGGGTTTTTCTGCGCAAGTCCTCTTGTTC
>JANQSV010000227.1 GCA_028279115.1 Pseudomonadales bacterium | reverse complement strand
CGAATTGATCAGCCGCGGCGCTTGACGAGTACGACTTCCCGTTCGATGAGTTCGGTGATCGAGGCTTCGTCGAATCCGAACTCGCGCAGGATTTCGCGGCCGTGCTCGCCGTAGCGGGGCGGCAAGCTGCGCAATGCGCCCGGCGTGCGTGAAAATTTGATCGGCGTACCCGTCATCTTGTACCAGTCCTTTTCCACCGTCATTTCCCGATGCAGGGTATGCGGATGGTCGACCACCTGGGCCGTATCGTGGATCGGCCCGGCCGCGAGACCCGCCTGGGCCAGCCGGCCCCCGACCTCGTCGCCGTCCATGCGGATCAGGCAGGATTCCAGTTCCACCTTCAATTCGTCCCGGTTGCTGACCCGGTCGATGTTGTCGCGGAAACGCTCGTCCTCCACGAGTTGGGGGCAGCCGAGTTCCCGGCACAGCCTGGCGAAAGCGCGATTGTTGCCGGCGCCGATGAAGATGTCCACGGTGCGGGTGCGAAAGGTGTCGTAGGGACTGATGTTCGGATGCGCGTTGCCTGTCGGGCGCGGGACCACGCCCGACAGATTGTAGTTGACGATATGCGGATGCATCAGCGACACCGCGCAATCGTATAGCGTCATGTCCAGATACTGGCCGCGACCGGACTGTTCGCGCTCGAGCAGGGCCATGAGGATCGCGATGGCGCAATACAGGCCGGTGCCCATATCGACCATCGCCAGGCCGAGCCTGGTCGGATTGCTGTCCTCGTTTTCGCCGTTGATGCTGAACCAGCCGGCCATGGCCTGGATGATCGCGTCGTAGCCGGGAAAGCCGCCCCAAGGGCCGTCATCGCCGAATCCGCTGATGCGGCAGTGAACGAGACGGGGAAACCGGTCCCGCAGACGATCTTCATAGCCGAGGCCCCAGCGTTCCATGCTGCCGGGTTTGAAGTTCTCCACCAGCACATCGGCTTCCCGCAACAATGTCAGCAGCACCTCTCTGCCCCGCTGGCTGGAAAGGTCGAGTCCGACCGAGCGCTTGTTGCGATTCAGTCCGAGAAAATAGGCGGCGTCGCCTGCGTGAAACGGTGGACCCCAGTCCCTCGTTTCATCGCCGCGGGGAGGTTCGACCTTGACGACCCTGGCGCCGTGATCGGCGAGAATCTGCGTGCAATACGGCCCGCCGAGCACACGCGACAGGTCGATGATCAGCTTTCCTTCGAGCGCGCCTGCGATTTTCGTTTCGGCTGGGTTCGGTTGCAAGTTTACCCCCACCAAAACCGCTTCGCGGTTTTGACTCCCCCCAAGGGGGGAGTCTGCGGTTCCGCGCGTACGCCGCCAGAAGTTTGTTTCATGTGAATCGTGGATCGGGCTGGGAATTTTGAGGCGCTAGTGTACATGATCGCGCATCAGACGTACTCCTGCAGCACATCGACCGCAAGACCGTCCCGGGCGACGATGCGCCTGAGTTTTCTCAGAGCTTCGAGTTGAACCTGCCGCGTCCGTTCCCTGGTCAAACCCACGTCCAGGCCCACCCGCTCCAAGGTGTCGCTATCATGCCCTTCGAGCCCGAATCGCCGCAGCAGCACGTCCCGCTGTTTCGGCGTCAGCTCGCGCAGCCAGACCGACATCCGGGTGCGCAATTGCTTCCTGCCATGGCAATTTCCCGGTTCGGGCGCAGTCGGCTCGGGCAGCATTTCCAGCAAGGGAGGCGCATCGACCTCCGCCGAAACAGGCGCATCTATCGAATAGATTCCCGCATTCAGCGCCATTATCCATTTCACCCTGGCGGGAGATCTGCCGGTGCGCTCGGCGACTTCCTCCACCGTCGGCGCCCGGAACCTGACCGCCATGAGATCGCGTTCGGCGCGTTTGACCACGTTGAGTTCCTTGGCGATATGGACGGGCAAACGGATGATCCGCGCCTGATACATGAGCCCGCGTTCGATGTAATGGCGAATCCACCAGGTCGAATAGGTCGAAAAACGGAATCCCCGTTCGGGATCGAATTTTTCGACGGCGTGCAATAGTCCCAGATTGCCTTCCTCGATGAGATCCAGAAAGGAGAGCCCGCGCCAGCGATAGCGGGTGGCGATTCTGACCACGAGGCGCAGGTTCCCTTCCACCATGCGGTTCCGGCTGTCTTCGTTCCCCCGCGAGGCCGCGCGCGCGTATTCGACTTCCTGTTCGGCGGTCAACAACGGTTTGTAGCCGATTTCCGAAAGATAAAGCTGGGTTGAATCCGGAGCCGGATCCGTGGCTGCCGGACGGGTGTATTCCACCGTGCGGTCCGGCTTCCCGCCTTGCGCCATCCCGCAAGCGGCGTAGATATAATCGTAGTCCTGAGTTTCCCGGCTCTCTCCGCCGGACAACAAACTTTCATGCATCTGGGATATTCCTCCCCGCCACGGGAGCGATCCGGCGGCAGGCTCGAAATTAGTAAATGATCAGCTTTACGAAGCCGGTCTTTCACGACCGGTACGGGAAGTATAGAAAGGGAATGGAAATATGCTTAATCGGGAGAGCAATCGTTCGACCGCGGGGCCGGAGAGACCGCCCGGACGGACGTTCTCCAGGTTCCGGGGCGCATCTTAAGTATGCTCTGAAAAATTCCATCCATGGAATTTTTCATTGACGCAAAACAAAAGCGTGGTTTTGTTTCGCCGCCGCGGACTCCGGCTCCGGCGACGGAGCGGGAACAGGCGAAAGCGAAGACAGCGGATTGCGTTCGCCGAAATAGTAGACCAGACCGGCATTGAATCCGATGTCGGCCTCCATGGAACCAAGTTCGGCCAAACCAGAGAATTATAGGCGCAATCGACACATTTCCGAATTGCTTTGGCAGCGCCCGAGAGCAGTTTGTATCTGATTAAAATATATAATATGCTCTTTTGCTGGATAGCTGTATCCACTTCCAGCAACAGCTTGTGGATACACAAATGCACGTTTGACAAACAACTCCCAAAGGCAATTCTCATGCGCTATATGACCGCCTGTTTTTGCTTGACCGCCATACTGCTTGCCCCCCCGAAGTCCGTGGCCCAGAATTGCACGGACAGCCATATCTACGAAAGCGGCGACGTCTGCACTTGGGCCAACGCCGTACACGACCGTTTGCCTTTCGCCTCCTACTCGGTCGTGCCGACCCACGCTCCCGGCGGATACAGCCGTTTTCGGGTCGTTCTCGGCACGGGCGGCACGGAGATCGCCGTGCACACCCGGAAGCTGGACTCGGCGGAGCGGCCGGCGGCAACCGATTACGCGATCCTGGTCGGATCGGTATATGCCCGGATGCCGCCGTGGCTGCAATACCTGATGCCGGACGGTCTCGCGGTCACGGACGCCGCCACCGGCGGGTATTTCCCGCGGGCGTGCATACTGGACGCAAGGCACTCGGGTTGCGGCGAGAACTCGGTCGGTCGGGCGCGTTTCATGATCGCCCTGCCGGCCCAATACTACGAGACGGGCAACGCTTTCACGCCGGAATACGAGGAGTTGTTTCTGCACGAGTTGGGCCACGTGTTCGAGAGAATGGAATGGTTCGACAGGACGGAATGGCAACGCGCGGTCGAGGCGGACAATCGGTTCGTGACCGATTACGCGACGACGAACGAAAGAGAGGACTTCGCGGAATCGTTCGCCGCCTGGGTGCTCTGGCGTTCCTACCGCGCCGGGTTGTCGCAACCCGCCATCGCCAACATAGAGGCGATACCAAACCGGCTTGCCTACTTCGACCAACGATTGGGGCGGGCTTTGCTGACCCAACAGTGATTCGGACGGAAAGGCGCCGTCCGCCGCG
>JANQSV010000197.1 GCA_028279115.1 Pseudomonadales bacterium | reverse complement strand
GTAGTCGCCGCATTGGCGAATCGAGCCGCCGGGCAGAATCACTTCGGATCTGGCGAGGTCGCTGCCGGCTTTCTCGTTGACGGTCTCGGCGACGTCGCGGGCGGTGACCGAACCGAACAGACGGCCTTCGTCGCTCGCGTTGACCTCGATGACGATGGACACGCCCGCAAGCTTCCCGGCCCGGCCCTGGGCCTCGGCGATCTTCTCGTTGTGCGCGGCGAGCAATTCCGCGCGGCGCTGCTCGAATTCTTCCAGATTCGCTTTGGTCGCGGGGATGGCCTTGCCCTGGGGAAACAGGAAGTTCCGGGCGTAGCCGGACTTGACCTTGACGGCCTCGCCGATATCGCCGAGCTTGGCGATTTTTTCCAGCAGAATTATGTTCATTGCATATTCCTCAGTTCGATCCGCTCAACGCCAGCGAGATTCCGCGACTTCGCGCGGAATGACGGGATCGCGTAGTCCTCAATTTGATCCGCTGCGCTCAACTGCTTTTCGGCACACGCGCGCGAAAGTCATACCAACTGTCGATGATCGCCACCAGGATGAGCAGGTACATCATGGTGGGGAAGATCAGCAACACGTACATCGCCACCAACCAGAAGACCGAAGCGTTCTTCCGGGCCACCAACGCATGAGCCAAGGCCAGCCCGGCAAACGCGAAGGGCGCGGCCAAATAGAAAATCCACGTCTCCGGCAGGCCTTCCACGATATTGACCAGCAGGATCATGCCAACCAGGACAAGCGTCGTGGTTTGACCAATCCGCAAGGCATGAAATTCCTCCTGGAATCCGCCCGGGTTGTACAACATCGCCTGCATCGACCGCCCCAGCATCAGCAACGCAACCGACAGAGCCATGTAGAACGCGGCCAGGAGGGTTGTCATCGCCTCCCGCACTTCATCGAGTTGCACACCTTCCAGATTATTGGCGCGAACGTACAGTTCCAGTTGCTCGAACACCAGATCGAGCATGGCCGGCTGCGCGCGCAGATAAAATTCGAATATCGCGCCGACGCCGATTCCCGCAAGCAGCACATTCCGCCAGGACTCCGTGGCCCGCAACACGACCGCGAGCACGAACACGCCGAACAGCAACAGCAGCGGGAACGCATCCCCCAAAAGCAGCCAGAAGCCCGTCGGCAACAGCGCCCAGAGCAACATGGCCGATCCCGCCGTCATGCCCTTGCGCATTCCGATCATCGCCACCAGCGCGGGCGTCAGCAGACTCACCAGCGGCGGCAGGCCGAGCAGAACGATAGCCAGCACGGCCTGTTTGCGTCCTGCCATTACGAATTCGGCAAGGCCGCGCAGCATCGTTTTCTATACCTGGTGGCTGTCCGTGTAGGGAATCAGCGCCAGGTACCGCGCGCGCTTCACCGCCGTCGCCAACTGGCGCTGATAGCGCGCCTTGGTGCCGGTTATGCGGCTGGGAATGATCTTCCCGGTTTCGGAGATATACGCTTTCAAGGTTTCCAGATCCTTGTAATCGATCTCCTTTGTGCCTTCGGCGGTGAATTTGCAAAACTTGCGCCGCCGGAAATATCGACTCATTCTGCAGTCTCCTCAGCGGATTCTTCCGCAGCTTTCTTTGTGGTTTTCCGCGCCGGTTTTTTTGCGGGCTTCTCTTCCGTCTTTTCTGGAGATTCCCGCGCTTCTTCGACCGCAGCTTCAGTGGTCGCCCGAACCTCCTGCTCTGTTTCCGCGGCTGTTTCGTCCTCGGCGGCTACTTCCCGCCCAGGCGCCTCCGCATCGTCCGATTCTTCATCGGCCTTTGCCACTTCCTGTTCCGCCGCTTCCCGCGCCGCGATTTCCTGCTCGCGCAACTTGCGCCGCTGTTCGGCTCTTGCCTTGCGTTCGCGGGATTCGCGCTCGCCTTTGAGGATAAGGGATTCCCCGGCAACCGCTTCCTGCTTCTTTATGAACAGATCGCGGATCACCGCGTCGTTGTAGCGGAATAGCGTACCAAGTTCCTGCAACGCTTCCCGACTGCATTCGATATTCATCAGGATGTAATGCGCCTTGTGGATCTTGTTGATCGGATAGGCGAGTTGACGCCGGCCCCAGTCCTCCATGCGATGAACCGTGCCGCCGCTGTCGGTGATCAGTTGGGTGTAGCGCTCGACCATGCCGGACACTTGCGCGGACTGATCGGGATGCACCAGGAATACAACTTCGTAGTGTCTCATCAAGACTCCTCTCGGTTTCAGCCTTCCAATCAGCGGGCGCCGCAGTGGTAAGGCAAGGAGTTGCCGTAGCGCGAAGCGAAGCACCACTCCGCGCAAAGACCGCGCATTCTAGTGAAAGCTTCCTGGGGATGCAATAGCGAGATTCTGCGACTCCGCTTCGCTTCGCGCAGAATGACGGGACCGGTCTGTCATTCCGCGCGTAGTCGCGGAATCTCGTCGGATAAGGCGCGGCGCTGGCGCACGACTTCGAACAGGCAGATGCCCGCCGCCACGGAAACGTTCAGGCTGCGCAATGAACCACCCATGGGGATGGCGACGAGATAGTCGCATTTTTCCCGCACCAAGCGGCGGATGCCCTTGCCTTCCGAGCCAAGCACGAGGGCAATGGGTCCGGTCAGATCCTGATCGAAGATGGTGGCCGGGGCATCTTCGGCGGCGCCGGCAACCCAGATTCCCGTTTGCTTGAGCCGGTCGAGAAAACGCGCGAGATTGGTGACGGCGACCACTGGAACGGTCTCGGCGGCGCCGCTGGCGACCTTGCGCACGGTGGCGTTGACCCGCACGGACTTGTTGGCGGGAATGACCGCGGCATCGACCCCGGCGGCGTCGGCGCTGCGCAGACAGGCGCCGAGATTGCGCGGATCGGTGATCGAGTCGAGTATGAGCAGAAAGGCTTTGTCTCCTCTTGTCTCGAGCAGTTCGAGCAAGCCGCGTTCGTCGAGCGCGGGCGCGTCATCGCTGACGATGGCGATCGCTCCCTGATGCTTGCCGGACGTCAGGGCGTCGAGTTCGCTCCGCTCGAGTTCCCGGCAGGGGACGCCGATGTCCGCGGCCTTTTCGCGCAAGGCCGCCAGGCGCCGGTCGGTCCTCCCCCGCAGCAGCAGCAATTCCTTCACCACCAACGGATAGCGGTCGAGAATCTCGCCGGCGGCATGGAGCCCGTAAACCTGCCGGGAATCGCTCATCTTCGTCTGCGGCCTGCCGAACCGCGGCGGACGCGGCCGGGAAAGGTCCTCCGCCTTCTGCCGCGGCCTGGAAAACCGTTGCGCCGCTTGCCTCGGTGGTTGCCGAGTCCGTTATTGTCGACCCCTCCGATTGTTCCCGCCAGACGCAGCTCGATTTTCTGCTCCTCTGGTATCACGCTGATCACCTGGACGCTCACCGGGTCGCCAAGCCGATGGATCACCCGATTGCGTTCGCCTTCAAGGAAATGCCGCACCGGGTCGTGATGGTAGTAATCATCGCCCAATGTGCTGATATGGACAAGTCCGTCGATATGGAAGTCCTTCAATTGCACGAACAGGCCGAAACCGGTTACGGCGCTGACGATGCCTTCGAATTCATCGCCGACATGATCACGCATGTATTCGCATTTGAGCCAGTTGACCGACTGATAGCCGGCGGCGGCGGCCCGACGCTCGGCGTCGGAGCAAAGCTCGCCGAGTTCTTCCATGGCGAAGCGGTTGTAGGGATAGATTCTCCCCCGGGCAAGCTTGCGCGCGCCCTGGGTGCGGTTGCGAATCAGGAATCGAATCGCGCGATGTACGAGCAAGTCGGGATAGCGGCGAATCGGCGATGTGAAATGCGCGTATCCCGGAAAGTTGAGGCCGAAATGGCCGATGTTCTCCGGCTGATAGACCGCCTGGGAAAGCGAGCGGATCAACAGGGTTTGCAGCAGTTCGCGGTCGGGCCGACCGACGAGTTGGCCGAGCAGGCGCTGGTAGTCCGCGGGACGCGGCTTGCCGCCTCCCTTGAGCGTGAGTCCGAGGCCGCGCAGATATTCGCGCAGGTCGGAGAGCTTTTCTTCGTCCGGTCCCTGGTGAACGCGATACAAGGCGGACAGACCCGACTCCTGCAACAGGCGCGCCGCCGCCACATTGGCGCAAAGCATGCATTCCTCGATCAGGCGGTGGGCGTCGTTGCGCTGAATGGGAACGACATCGCGCACCGCTCCGTCGCTGTCGAGCACGATGCGCATCTCCACGGTCTCGAACTCGATCGAGCCGGAATCGCCGCGGTGTTTTCGGAGCGCCTTGAACAACTCATACAGATCGTCGAGATGCCCGCGCAGGGCCTCGTAACGCTTCAAGGTCTTTCGTTTGCCCTTGCCATCCGCGGCGGCGGTCGGCAACGCCATGACCGCGACCTGGTCGTAGGTGAGCCTGGCGCGGGAGTGAATCGCCGCTTCATGGAAGCTGAAATCGAGCAGTTCGCCATCGGCAGCGATACGCATCTCGCAAGCGAGAGCGAGCCGGTCGACCCGGGGCTTGAGCGAACACAATTCGTTCGAAAGTTCTTCCGGCAACATGGGAATGACGAAATCCGGGAAGTACACCGAAGTGCCCCGGTCGCGCGCTTCCATATCGAGCGCGCCGCCCGCGGCCACATAGTGGGAAACATCGGCGATCGCCACGAACAGGGTCCAGTCGCCGGAATCCTCGCGGCGGGCAAAGACCGCGTCGTCGAAATCCTTCGCGTCCTCGCCGTCGATGGTGACGAAAGGCAGTTCGCGCAAATCGCGCCGCTGCGCGATTTCAGCGGGCTTGACCTTGCCTCCGAGCCGCCGCGCCCCGCTGCGAACCGCTTCCGGCCAAACGAAAGGAAGCCCATGGCCGGCAATGGCGGCTTTGAGATCGGGGCGGAGGTCGTCAAGCGCCGACGCTTCTTCGTCCATGGTCTCTCGGGATGCGTTCCTGCCGGTCGCCTTTGCGGCGCGCTGGGTGGAAGGGGAATTCATGCGGATGCGCACGGATTATACATGCACGCCCGCATGGGTGCCCCATGGGTGGGTGTGGGTGGGTGCCATGGGTGGGTGCGTATGAGTGTCCCCCATCGGTGTCATCGGTGATCTCCGGGCGCGTTTGATTGACAGCAAGAGGCGTGATGGGTAGAGTTCCCTGCCCGCGCCGCGATCCCCGGCGCCGCTGTCAGCGCACCCCGCATGCCCAGGTGGTGAAATTGGTAGACACGCTAGCTTCAGGTGCTAGTGATCGAAAGGTCGTGGAGGTTCGAGTCCTCTCCTGGGCACCATCCCCAAACAGACATATCCAGATCAATTCCGGGAATCAAACCATCCGTCGGGACCGCGGTTCGATTCCCTCACTGTTCCATGTCCACTCCGATCTCACGAATTGGAGGGGGGATCATATCGGAGAATGGACACAGTTTCACACTTGTGATCGAAACAGCTCCAGACATGCCGTCACCAGTACCGGCCCGGCTTGATCGCGCCCTTACTATTTGCTCCGCGTTGGCATAATATCCCATTTTCGGTTGCAGCAAGGGCTGACTCATCAATTCGTCTACTACTGCCCGCGATATTCCAGCCTGCTCCAGGAGTTTTCTGGATTCAGTGTATATGTCGTTCACGTCGGCATTGCGATCGAAAAGCGGCAGCCAATCCGCTTCATACAATTTGACGATGCCTTGTTTCTCAAGAGCCTCGCTGCTATCGCCGTCAACGAACTGCGCGAACTGTTCGAGATATCGGTCGCCTGCCTTGCGCTCGTAGTTGGTCGGCCAAATGGCGTTCGCGGCATTAATCGCCAACCGATTGCTGTATAGCGCTCTGATCAAGTGGTGCGCGCGACAAGATTCTTCATCCTGATCAACGCCGCGCATGTGCAATCGGGACATCACCTGGAGTTCATCGACCATGAATTGATCCGGAGCGGTAAATTTGCTCCCCAACAACCAGATCAGATGATTCCGCAATTTGCGCGCCTCAACCCAGTTGGCCGAATTGTAGAAATTTTCCACCCGCATTATCAGCAATGGGATCTGGCTTTGGGTAAAAAGCCCAAACGCCCCCGAGATCAAAAAAACCTGCAAAAAGAACTGGTGCAGGCAGCGAATGGTGATAGGTCCAGCCATCCGATATGGCGCGCATTGTTGCAGATAGACTTGTCGAAGTGAGGCGTAAACGTGTCTACGGAATTCCTTCGGCAGGCGTTGCGCTGAGTGTGAAAGCGCTCGCGGCGCTCACCTCTGTTCGACCTGGACCTGGAATCGGACTTCGCCGGTATATTCGGCGGGGTCGGCGCCAACGATGGTGGTCCAATGGACGGCGTAGTCGCCGTTGGCGAGAGGCTCCATGATTTCGATCATGAGGTCGTCGGCGGCCATGGTGTGCAAGCCGCGCAATTCGACTTCACCGCCCGGACCGATCAGGCTCAAGCTGCTGCGTTCGACGTCGGGCAACGCGTCGTAGTAGAGGCGCAAAGTGCGGGGCATGCGTGTCTGAATGGAATCGGCGACCGGTTCGGAATTGATGATCGGCGTGTATTCAGGCTCGTTGACGCAAGCGGCGAGCAGTATGGGAATTACCGCCAGAAGGATTCTATGCATGTCTCAAGTTCGATTTTTGCTGGATCGGGCTGATTGCCGGCAAGCAATCTCAAGGGGAGTTTACCTCGCTCCGGGCGTATTCACCATCTGCCCGGAGTCGGGGCGGCACAGTGGCCATGGCGCACTTACAGCAGTCTGGCGTGCTTTTCGCGGGCGCGCTCCATTTCTTCGGCGAAAGCCGCAAGCCGCTGCCGGATCTCGTCTTCGCGCTTGCGCTTTTCAAACAACAATTGAAGCTGGTCGCTGGCTTTCCTTCTCGTCTTCTTGGCGGTTTCCCGCATTTCGGCTTCGGTGTTCTGTGCTAATTGAGCCATTCCTGATAACCTCATCGGCCATTCGTGGTCTGGTGCGCTCCGGTACCGGGCGACCGCCCGTTCACTGCCGCCCCGTTGTATGATCCGGTGATCGGTTGGCTCAACATATAGTGTTATTTCGGCAAAGTCAAACCATATATATAGAAAAATGGCAGTATCGAAGATGGAACAGGAAAGGCAATTGCGCATTGGCGTCGATATCGGCGGCACCAAGATGGAAGGCATCGTGCTGACCGCGGACGGCGAGGCGATCGACCTGATCCGGCGGCCGACGCCGCCGGATTCCTATGAGGAAGTGCTGGCGGAAATCTGCGGACTCATCGCGGACCTGCAGCAAGATCGGCGACTGAAAGTCGGCATCGGCACGCCGGGGGCCCTGGCCGCGCCGTCGGAAACGATCAAGAACTCCAATTCGACCTGTTTCAACGGCAAGCCCCTGAAGCGCGACGTCGAGCGGCGGCTCGGCTACGAGGTGCGGATGGAGAACGACGCCAATTGCTTTGCCTTGTCGGAGGCGCATTACGGCGCGGGGCGCGGCTGCCGCTCGGTGTTCGGCGTGATCATCGGCACGGGAACCGGCGGCGGGATCGTCGTGGACGGAAAGTTGCTCACCGGTCCCAACCGCATCGCCGGGGAATGGGGCCATAACTGCATTCCCGCCAGCGTGCGCGATTCGATCAAGGCGGATCGAAAATGCTATTGCGGCCGCTGGAATTGCATCGAAACCGTGCTTTGCGGCGCCGGACTCAAGCGCACATTCGCCGAGACCAGCGGTGAGGAAATCAATGCGGCCGAGATCGCGCGCCTGGCGGCGAACGGAGACCAGCCGGCCGCGGCTTGCCTGGAATTGTATTGCCGGCAACTCGCGCAATGCGTCGCCACCGTCGTCAACGTGATCGACCCGGAAATGGTCGTTTTTGGCGGCGGACTGTCGAACATCCAGCAGATCTACAAGCTGGTCCCGAAAATGTTGCCGGAATACGTTTTCACCGACAATGTGCTGACGAAAATCTCGCCGCCGCGTTTCGGCGACGCCAGCGGGGCGCGAGGCGCGGCCTGTCTGTGGAGTCTGGAAGAGTGAGGACCGGTCGGCGCAGCCGACAAGAAGCGCAGCTTCTTGAGGTTCGAGCGACTCGCCATGGGCGAGGCCAAGCGTTTATGAAGCGCAGCTTCATGCGCAGGCCGAGCGCCAGCGAGCTTTGCTCGGTGGCTGGACCGGCGAGGCCAGGGGTTGGCGAAACCACGAAAGTCTCGCCATGGATGGCATCCTCAACCTTTCAGAATCCCGGAAATCAGTCGAAGGGGTGCCGAAGGACGATGGTTTCGTCACGGTCGGCGCCGGTTGAAATGATGTCCACCGGCGCCTCGACCGCTTCCTCGACAAATCGAATATAGGCGCGCGCGTTCGCGGGCAGGTCTTCGAGCGCGCGCGCGCCGCTGGTCGATTCGGCCCAGCCCGGCAGTTCCTCGTAGACCGGCTGCAGCCGGCCGTAATTTTCGACGGCGCTTGAACTGTCCAGCGGCTTCCCGTCTTCGCCGCGATAACCGACGCAGACCTTCAGCGTTTCCAGTCCATCGAGCACATCGAGCTTGGTCAGGCAGAGACCGCCGATACTGTTGATCCGGGTCGCCAGCTTCACCGCGACGGCGTCGAACCAGCCGCAGCGCCGGCTGCGCCCCGTGGTCGACCCGAACTCCCTGCCCACATTCGCCAGATGCTCGCCGGTCGCATCGAACAGTTCCGTGGGAAAGGGGCCGTCTCCGACCCGGGTGGTATAGGCCTTGGTCACGCCCAGCACGCGGTCGAGATACAGCGGTCCGAAACCGCTGCCCGTAGCCGCGGCACCGCTTGTGGTATTCGAGGACGTGACGAAGGGAAATGTGCCATGGTCGATATCGAGCAGCGAGCCCTGGGCGCCTTCGAAGAGGATCTTGCGGCCGGCCTTGCGATGCCCGTGCAACTCCTCGACGGTATCGGCGATCATGGGCCGCAATTCCCGCGCCTGTTCGAGCAATTCGTCCCGGGCCTTGGCGAAATCGACGGTTTCGACCTGGTAATAGGCGCGCAGGAGGAAATTGTGGTAATCGAGCAGTTCTTCGAGTTGCGCGGCGAATCGCGCCTCGAAGCGGCTGTCGCCGAGTCGGATGGCGCGGCGGCCGACCTTGTCTTCGTAAGCCGGACCGATGCCGCGGCCGGTGGTGCCGATTTTCTCGCCGCCGCGCCGGGTGGACTCGCGCGCCTGATCGAGCGCGATGTGCGAGGGCAGGATCAGCGGACAGGCGCCGCTGATGCCGAGCCGGTCGCGCAATTCGATGCCGCGCGCTTCCAGTCCGTGGATTTCGCGCAACAGCGCGGCCATGCTCAGCACTACGCCATTGCCGATGATGCAATGTACGCCGGCGCGCAGGATACCGGACGGCAACAGATGCAGAATGGTTTTCTCGCCTTCAATGACCAGGGTGTGGCCGGCGTTGTGGCCGCCCTGGAAACGGGCGACGACATCCGCCCGGTCCGTCAGCAGGTCGACAACCTTGCCCTTGCCTTCGTCGCCCCATTGAGCGCCGAGCACTACCAGCGATTGCACCATTCCCTGACTGCCGTCCCTCAGATTTTCTCGACTAGCCATTCGTCGCCCCGGCGCAGCAGCAGGCGGTCGCAATCGAGAACCCGCGCCGCCGCGGCATCGCAGCCGCCGTTGACGTCGCAGATCACGATTTCGCCCGACGCGCGCAAGCGCTCGACTTGCGCCCGCAATTCGGCGCAATCGCTGTCCGGCGCCAGAATGCCCGGCTGCCGGTGGAACTCTCTTCCGGTCAAGCGCGCCAGGGTCTTCAGATCGCTGTCGAAACCGGTAGCCGGCCGCGCCCGGCCGAATACCTCGCCGATGTTGTCGTAACGCCCGCCCTTGGCGACCGCGCGTCCGTAACCCGGCGTATAGGCGGCGAATACGATGCCGGTGTGGTACTGGTAGCCGCGCAACTCGCACAGATCGTAGCTCAGGGGCACGGCAGGCACGCGCTTGCGAACTCCCTCGTCGATCGCCAGCAGTTCATCGAGTTCGGCCTTTACCGCGGCCGGCGCGCCGGCAAAAGTCTCTTGCGCCTGCTCGATCGCTTCCCCGCCGCCGCTCAGCCGTACAAGCCTGACCAGCATCTCGCGCAAGGCGCCGTCGTCGACGCCCGCGGCAAGCAACCGGTCGACTTCGCCATAGGCCTTGCGTTGCACCGCTTCGAACAAGGTCTCCTCGGATTCGGAATCCATTCCCGCCTCTTCGAGCAGCGAACGATAGATCCCGACATGACCGAGCACCAGGTGGACGTTCTCCACGCCCGCCTGTTGCAACATGGCGCACATGAGGCAGATCACCTCGATGTCGCATTCGACGCCCGCGTGCCCGTAAAACTCGGCGCCGATCCGGATCGGCGCGCGGGAAGTCTGGATGCCGCGCGGCAACGCATGCAGCACGTTGTCCGCATAGCACAGGCGGACCGGGCCGTCGCGATTGAGGCGGTGGGCGTCGATGCGGGCGGCTTGGGGCGTGATATCCGCGCGAATGCCCATGGTTTGCCCGCTCAACTGGTCGATGAGCTTGAAAGTATGCAGATCGAGATCGTGGGACGATCCAACCAAAAGCGAATCGAGAAACTCGATCAGCGGCGTGATGACCAGTTCGTAGCCCCAGGCGCGATACAGATCGAGTATCTCGCGCCGCAGAATTTCCAGCTTGCGGGCTTCCTCCGGCAGAATCTCTTCGACGCCGTCTGGCAGCAGCCATCTTTTGGCGGAACTCATGCCGTTTTCTCTTTAGCTGATCAGGTACAAGACGAAAGCGCCGGTGACCAGGAAACCCAGACCGGCCAGCCGTATGTGGCGTTCGGGCGCTTCGCTCAAGGTCAACACCATCCGTTTCCACAATCCCGGATTGATCGCGGGCAACAAGCCCTCGATGACCAGCAGCAAACAGAATGCCACCGCGAGATCATGCCACATGGAAACGTCCGGCGCGTCGAATGTAAACCGGCCGCCACACGGTCAGCGGCCCGAAACGGCTGGATCTGGTCTGCAACCGGGCGGAAAGCGTGCTTGTTACCGTTCCGGCCCGCCGTTGTCGAGGTCCTTGAGATACCTGAAGTATTCGCTGTCCGGGTCGAGCAACAACACGTCACCCTTGTTCTTGAAGGTTTCCCGATAGGCGTTCAAGCTGCGGGTGAAGGCGTAGAACTCCGGATCCTTGTTGTAGGCCTGGGCATAAATCGCTGTCGCCTCGGCATCGCCTTCGCCGCGAATGTTCTCGGCGTCGCGATAGGCCTCGGCTTCGAAGATGACCGCCTGCCCGTCGGCGTCGGCGCGGATGCCGATAGCGAGTTCTTCGCCGCGGGAACGCAGTTCCTGGGCTTCCCGGTTCCTTTCCGTGACCATGCGCTCATATACGGACCCGCGCACGTCTTCGGGCAAATCGATGCGCTTCACGCGCACGTCGATGACTTCGATACCGAAATCCTCTGGGGTGGACATGTTCAAGTTCGCGGTCAGATCGAGCATGAGCTGATCGCGTTCTCCGGCGACGACTTCCTGCAAGGTGCGCTCGCCGATCTGGGCGCGCAAACCGTTGTTGACGCGTTGCGCGAGCAGCGTACCGGCCCTGGACACTTCCCCCTGGGTGGAAACGTAAAACTGACCCACGTCGACGATCCGCCACTTGGCGTAGGAATCGACTACCAGGTTTTTCTGTTCCAGCGTGAAGAAATCCCCGGGCACCGAATCCTCGATCTGGATGCGGGCGTCGAACTTGCGCACCTGATTCACCCAGGGAATCTTCACGTGCAATCCGGGCGAAATATCGGCATTGACGAGTTCGCCGAACCGCAGCATGACGGCGCGCTCGGTTTCGCGCACCACGAACAGGCTGTTGGCGGCCAGAATCAGCAGCAGTACCGCCAGCCCCAAAACGTAATAATTCTTCATGGTCGCGATACCCCGCTTCTGGCGTCGGAAAGGCGCGACGCGTCGATCGCGCCGCTGGAAATGTTGGGCAGATAAGGAACCAGCTCGTCGGCGAAGTCGCGCCATTCGGCCGCCGAGCGCGGCCTCGCCGCCCCCGTGACGGACGTGTTCTGTTCGAGAATCTTGTCGAGCGGGACGTAGAGCATGTTGTTGCCGCCCTCGACGTCGATCATGATCTTGCTCGACGCGGTCATCACGTCCTGGATCGAATCGATATACATGCGTTGCCGCGTCACTTCGGGCGCCTTCTGATACTCGAGCAGCAACTGGTCGAACCGCGAAGCGTCGCCTTCCGCCCTGGCGATCACTTCTTCCTTGTAAGCGTTGGCCTGTTCGATCTGCCGCTGGGCCTCGCCTCTAGCCTCGGGAATGACGCGGTTGGCGTATTGCTGCGCCTGGTTTTGGTATCGCTGTTCGTCCTCCCTCGCCTCGATCACGTCCTCGAAGGCCGGTCGCACGTCTTCCGGCGGATTGACGTCGTCGACGACGACCTGGTTGATGTAAATGCCGGTGTCGTAGAGATCCATGTAATTCTGCAGGCGTTCATGCACGTCGGACGCCACGAGACGGCGACCCTCGGTAATGATCTGGTCCATGAAACTACCGCCGACGACGTGCCGGATCGCGGATTCGGCGGCATTGTCGAGGCTGCGTTCGGGATCCTGCACGGCAATGACGTACTTGACCGGATCGTCGATGCGGTATTGCACCACCACCTCAATATCGATGATGTTCTCGTCGGTGGTCAGCATCGCCCGGTTCTGGTACTCCTTGGAGTTGAGTTCCGAGACGTTGACCTTTTCGACCTCGTCGATAAGCGGCGGATTCCAGTGCAGCCCCGGGGTCACGGTATTGTCGAGCACGCGGCCGAATCGCAGCACCACGGCGCGCTCGGCCTCGTCGACCATGTAAAAGCCCAGGAATCCCCAGACCACGAGGGCGACGACGACGAATCCCGCGAGCAGGCCGCCGGACACGCCCTTGCCGGACGCTTTCTTGCCGCCGCCGGAGCCGCCCTTCGCGCCGCCGCCGAGGATGCCGAAGCGGCCCAGCAGATTTCTGATTACCTCGTCGATATCGGGCGGGCCCTGTTTGCCGCCGCCGCGGCGGCCGCCGCTGCCCCAGGGATCGGGATCATTGCCATTGTTGCCGGGTTCATTCCAGGCCATCGGGTTCTCCGTCGTCAGACTTTCGTCTACACGAATGCTTAAAAGCGGAATTTTACCGAATTTTGGCGTCCAGACACAGTGCCTTGCGACCGATATTCGGACTGCTCCAGGTATTGCGGGGAACTCCGATTTGATCGGAGTTCCCCTACGCGGCAGCCTTCGAGCGAGGCGATGCGCCGCGCCTCGTCGGGAGCCAGTCGCGCCAGCAGATGAAAGTTTCCCTGTTCGTCCACATGCTCCGAGTCGATACAACCACGCCCCAGCAAGCGCGAACGCAGCCCCGCCTGGGACGGCGGCAGCACCAGCGCCTGTTGCCGCATGTCCTCGCCGAGCAATTCGCCCAGCGCGCGCCGCAATTCCTCTTCGCCGGCGCCGGTGCGCGCGGACATCCATACCCGGGTCGGCCGGCCTTCGCGGTTCCGGTCGATACGCGGCCTGAAACCGGCGCGAAGATCGATCTTGTTGCGGACCTGCAGGCGCGGAATGTCGGCCGCCCCGATTTCCGCAAGTACGGCATGCACCTGCTCGACATGTTCCTCGACTCTGGCCCCGACCGCGTCGACGACATGCACCAGCAGTTGCGCCGCCACGGTTTCTTCCAGGGTCGCCTTGAAGGCTTCCACCAGTTGATGGGGCAAATGGCTGATGAAACCCACGGTGTCCGCCAGGATCGCGGCGCCGTAGGCCGGCAGTTTGACGCGCCGCAGGCGCGGGTCCAGCGTCGCGAACAACTGATCCGCGGCGTAATCCTCCGCGCCCGTCAGCAGGTTGAACAGCGAAGTCTTGCCGGCATTCGTGTATCCGACGAGGGAAATCGTCGCCAGATCCGCCCGCCGGCGCGCGCCGCGGCCGAGTTCGCGCCGGCCGTGAACCCGCGCCAGGCTCTTGCGAATGGACCTGATGCGCTGCCCGATCATGCGCTGGTCGAGTTCGAGCTGCTTTTCGCCGGCGCCGCGCAGGCCGATACCGCCTTTCTGCCGGTCCAGATGGGACCAGCCGCGTTTCAGACGCGTGCTCAAATGCCGCAACTGGGCGAGTTCGACCTGCAACTTGCCTTCGTGCGATCGGGCCCGCTGGGCGAATATGTCCAGGATCAGCCCGGTCCGGTCAAGCACCCTGCAACCCAGCCGCCGTTCGAGATTGCGCTCCTGACTCGGCGTCAGCGAATGATTGAACAGCACCAGTCCGGCATCGTGGAACTGCCGGATTTCCGCCAGTTCCGCCAGCTTGCCGGCGCCCAGAAACGTCGCGGATTCCGGCCTGTCGCGGGAGCCCGTGGCGGTCGCCACGGGGTCCGCTCCAGCGGAAATCGCCAGCTCCCCGAATTCGGTCAAGTTTTCCTGGTTGAGCCCTGCGGCAAAGTCGATATGCACCAGCACACAGATTTCACCGGCGTCGGGCCGTTCAAAAAACAAGGAAATGCCTCACACCCCAAACGGCGGGGCGCGAAAACGCGTCGTCGAAGCGCGACCCGGCACTGTTCAACCTAGCTCTGATAATCAGCTTCGTCATCCTGATCTTCGACAGGGTGATTTACCTGAATCTTTACCATCCGACCCGGCACCACGGTAGATATTGCGTGCTTGTAGACCATTTGGCTGACGGCATTCTTGAGCAAAATCACGAACTGATCGAATGACTCGATCTGCCCTTGCAACTTGATGCCGCTTACCAGATAAATCGAAACCGGTACGCGATTCTTGCGCAATGCGTTCAGGAACGGATCCTGTAAGCTATGTCCCTTGGACATTCTTGTTCTCCCATGCTCTCTGCGTTCCTCGCAGTACGTCTACTCTCAGGGAATTTCCTTCTTCCTGATTACCAGATTGCGAGCGAATCCACAAATTTCAATATGTCATCCGGATTCCGTTCCGAATCCCCGATAAAGTTGCGTACCTCGGGCCAGCCCCGCAGCCAGGTCAATTGCCTTTTCGCGAGTTGCCTGGTGGCCGCAACGCTTTTTTCCACCATTTCCGGAAAATCCGTCCGTCCATCGAGATATTGCCATATCTGGCGATATCCCACCGATTTCATGGATGGCAGACCGGGATGGAGGTCTTCCCGCCGATACAGCCGCTCCACTTCCGCAACCAGTCCGTCAGCCAGCATTCGTTTGAATCGAGCATCTATACGCTTGTGTATTACGCTTCGTTCGGTCGGATGGATTGTCAGAAAATGCAGCTTGAAAGATGTAGACCGGTTCGGCCGGTTTTTTCTTTCCCGATGAAAACTGCTGATTTTTTTGCCCGTGACCAGATAAATCTCCAGGGCTCTTTGCAGACGCTGCGGATCATTGGGATGAATCCGCGCCGCCGCTTCCGGATCGACTTCGGCGAGCCGGCGATGGATCGCTTCCCAGCCTTCCCGCGCCGCCTGCGCCTCGATATCCCGCCGCACTTCGGGATTCGCCGCGGGCATCGCCGCGAGCCCTCTTCGCAATACCTGGAAATACAGCATGGTTCCGCCGACCAGCAGGGGCGTCTTGCCCCGGGCGAGAATGTCGCGCATCTCGACGAGCGCGTCGTCGCGAAAATTCGCCGCCGAATACGGCTCCGAGGGATCGCGGATGTCGATCAGCCGATGGGGCGCCAGCGAACGGGTGCGCGCATCCGGTTTCCCGGTGCCGATATCCATGTCCCGGTAGACCTGGGCCGAATCGACGCTGACGATTTCCAGCGGGCGGCGTTGGGCCAGTTCCACCGCCAGCGCGGTCTTGCCCGCCGCCGTGGGGCCGGTCAGGCAGATCGCGTCCGCCCCGGTTTCCTCGAACTGGCGCCGGGATGAAGTCAAGTCAGGAAGCTCCTAGCGGCCGCGCAGGAACAGCTTGTCGAGTTCGTCCATGGATTGCCACACCCAGGTGGGCCGGCCATGGTTGCATTGGCCGCTGCGTTCGGTCGCTTCCATGTCCCGCAGCAGGGCGTTCATTTCGTCGATGCCGAGTCGGCGGTTGGCGCGCACCGAGCCATGGCAGGCCATGGTCGACAACAACTCGTTGCGGCGATTTTCCAGCCTGTCGCTGCTGCCGAATTCGAGCAGGTCCGACAACACGTCGCGCACGAGTTGCTCGATGTCGCCGTCTTTCAGCAAGGCCGGAACCTGGCGTACGACCACGGACTCCGCGGCGACGCGTTCGAGTTCCAGGCCCAGGGCGAGCAGGTTTTCGCGATGGGCTTCCGCGCAGTCCGCTTCGGCTTCGCTGACGGCCAGCGACACGGGCACCAACAGGTTCTGCCGCCTGAGGCTTTCCTTCTCCAGCGCCTGCTTCATCCGCTCGTAGGTGATGCGCTCGTGCGCCGCGTGCATGTCCACGATGATCAGGCCGTCCCTGTTCTGGGCGAGGATGTAGACGCCATGCAATTGCGCCAGGGCATAGCCCAGGGGCGGAGCCTCCTCGCCGCCGCCGAACAGCTTCGCGTATTGCTCCGGCGTGACCGCGGGACTTGCCGGCGGCGCCTGCGTGGGAAAGCGGTACTCGCCGCCCGCTTCGCGAACCGGAGCGGCGTCGCGTAAAGGCAAGGCGGCCTGGGCCGCGGTTTGAGCCCATGGTTCAGAATCGCCGTGTTCGGATGCTTCCCGGGACGTCCCCGGCGGAACCTGATCCGAAAGCTGATTTGAACCCGGGACTTCCGGCTTGATATCGGCCAGTTCGCGGTGCAGCGAGCGGAACAGGAAATCGTGCACCAGGCGGCTGTCGCGGAAACGCACTTCGTGCTTGGTCGGATGCACGTTGACGTCCACCGCGGCCGGATCGAGTTCGAGAAAAAGCACGTAAGCGGGATGACGGCCGTGATAAAGCACATCCTGGTAGGCTTGCCTGATCGCATGGCTGACGATCTTGTCGCGCACGATGCGCCCGTTTACATAGAAATATTGCAGGTCCGCCTGGCTGCGCGAGAAGGCGGGCAGGCTGATCCAGCCCCACAGGCGCAGTCCGGCCGCGCGCTGGTCCACCTCGACCGAATTTTCCAGAAAGGCGGGGCCGCAGACGAGACCGATCCGGCGGCGCTGCTCCAACTCGCTCAGCGCCGGCCGCAACTCGTGGACCGTGCGCTGGTTGTGGCGCAGATTGAATTGCACATCGAACCGGCTCAGCGCGAGACGTTTGAGCACCTCGTCGATGCGTCCGAATTCGGTTCTTTCGGTTTTGAGGAATTTCTTGCGCGCCGGCGTGTTGAAAAACAGGTCGCGCACTTCGACAGTGGCGCCGACGCCATGCTGGCAAGGCTCCAGCGAGGTCTCCATCTGCCGGCCTTCGGCCCGCACCGTCCAGCCGGTTTCGCTGTCCACCTCCGCGGCCCGGGAGGACAACTCCAGCCGCGAGACGGAACCGATGCTGGCCAACGCCTCGCCGCGGAACCCAAGGCTGCCGATGGCCGCCAGATCCTCCGGCCGGGAAATCTTGCTTGTGGCGTGGCGGCTCAGGGCAAGCGCGAGATCGTCCTTGTGAATGCCGCCGCCGTCGTCGCGCACCCGCAACAGCTTCTTGCCGCCCTGCTCCACTTCGACGTCCACGCGCCGCGCGCCGGCATCGAGGCTGTTTTCGAGCAATTCCTTGAGCACCGAAGCCGGGCGCTCGACCACTTCGCCTGCTGCGATCTGGTTGGCCAGGCGCGGACTCAGTCGATTGATGCGGTTCATTTCCTCAGCGGGGGATTTCCAACTCACTGCCCACGGCGATTCGGTCGTTCGACAGACCGTTCAGTTCGCGCAGGCGCGACAGGCTTACCGAGTAGCGGTTCGCGATTTCGGACAGTGTATCACCGCGCCGAACGACGTGGGTAACGGCGGGCTCGGCCCGCTCGCCGCCTTCCGCGAGACCGGCGCCGATCAGCGCCTTGACCAGCGCGCTCGCCATGTCGTCGACTTCTTCGGCCGGTGGCGCCGCGGCCGGTGGCGCCGCGGCTGAAAGAGCACCGTTCGATTTTCGCCACGCGACAAGCGTTCCGTCCGGAGCGCGCTCATCGAAATATCGCATGATGCCGAAGGCCAGGGCGCCGGCGAGTTGCCGCTGGAACGAGGGAGAGTTGAGCCGTTCCAGTTCCGCCGGATTGGTCATGTAGCCGGTCTCCACGAGGATCGAGGGAATATCCGGCGAATTCAGCACCTGCAGCGAGGCCTGTTGCACCTTGTCCCGGCGCAGCCGCGTAACCTCGCCGGCGGCTGCGAGAACATGAGAGCCGGCCAACTGGCTTTGTTCGAGGCTCCAGCCCATGTGGACCGAGACCAGCGTCATGGCCACGTCGTCTTCAAAGTCGCCGAGGCGCAGGTCGCTATGCACGCCGGCGATGAGATCGGACGTGTTTTCCTTGCGCGCGACCCTGGCGGCGTTTTCCCGGTCGGCGCGCTCGCCGGACAACGCGTAGATCGTCATTCCGCTGGCGCTGCTCGAACGGTAGGCGTCGGCGTGGATGGCCACGAGCAAGTCGGCCCGATATTCCCGGGCAAACCCGGTTCTGCGCCGCAAGGGGACGTAATAGTCGCCGTCGCGAATCATGACCGTCCGATAGCCGGGTTCCCGCCGCAGGATTTCGTCCAGATAGCGGGAAATCGCGAGCGTGATGTTCTTCTCGAAGTTGGAACCGACCACGGCGCCGGGGTCTTCACCGCCATGTCCGGCCGAAATCGCCACGACGATGTCGCGCAAGAGCGGCGGTGCGGGAACGTTCGCTACCGGCTCAAGCTCTCCAGCGGCGGGCACGGGAATGGAAACCGGCGGCGCCGGCTCCTGCGCGATGTCGTACAGATCAAGCACGAACCGGTCGCCGTATTGCCGGACGGGCGGCAAGGCGAATCCGCGGGGTTCGACCGGCGCGGCGAGTTCGACGACGAAACGCAGGATTCCGTCGGGCGCCTCTTCCAGACGCAACCCGGTTACCGGTCCGTCCACGACTGCCAGATCGTCGAGATCATCGAAAGCCGAAGCGACGGTGGAATCTTCGAAATCGATGAGCAGTTGTCCGGCTCCGTCGAGCCGAATCAGCTGGTAGCTGACTTCGCCGTCGAGATCGAATACCAGGCGGGTCCGCTCCGGCGCGCGCCAGATTCTGACTCCTTCGACTTCGGCGCCTGCCGCGGGGCCGCCGGGCGCAAGGTAGAGTCCGAACGCGCAACCCGCGGTCGCGAACCATGCATTCAGCCGATGGCCGTACAGTCTCATGGCGGTATTCAGCGTATTGGAACTTCTCTAAACATCGACCCCCGCCCGCAATTTCTTGACCATTTCAATTCCCTTGCCGGTGTGCGCGGCGCAGGCGATCGAGCGGTCCGCGCCTGCTCCCCGCAATTCTATTTCGAGATCGGCCGAAGGAATCCGCTCGCCGCCGCGCCGCGCCCATTCGACGATGCACAGGTTTCCGCCCGCGAAATAATCTTCCGCGCCGAGAAATTCCACTTCGCCCGGGTCGGCAAGGCGATACAAATCGAAGTGATAGATGCGCCGGCGATCGAGTTCATACGGCTCGACCAGGGTATAGGTGGGGCTCTTGACCGGACCGTCATAACCGTAACCGCGCAGGATTCCGCGCGCCAGGGTGGTCTTGCCGGCGCCGAGTTCGCCATGCAGGTGAATCACGGTCGCGCTTCCGGTCCGCACTTGCGGGTCTTCCAGGGTAGCGGCGGCAAGCAGCCTTCCGATGTGCAAGGTCGCTGCTTCGTTTTCCAGTTGTCCGTTGAAATCCCGCATCATCGCTTCTGCTTTTCAGGAAACCTTGGGTGAGACCTTGAGGGATTGACCAACCGCCTGATGAAGGGCATGAGATCGGTGGCGATCAGACCGCGCTGGCCGGCTTCCCGCACCGCCAGATCCGCGGCTTCGCCATGAATGCACGCCGCGCAGCCAAGGCTGTCTTCCAGGGACAGGCCCTGGGCGTGTAAACCCGCGATGATACCGCTGAGCACATCCCCCATGCCCGCGCTCGCCATGCCGGGATTGCCCTCGGAACAAAGTTTGAGGCGCGGTGGGCGACCGGGGGCGCAAATGAGACTGCCCGCTCCTTTTAACAAACAATGGCCGCCAAAGCGGCGCTGCAATTCCTCGACCGCCGCGAAGCGGTCCCGCTGCACTTCCGCCACGTCGACGCCAAGCAATGCCGCGGCTTCTCCCGGATGGGGGGTAAGAATCCACGCTTCTTGGGGAAAATCGGTTTCCGGCACGGCATTTTGCGCGAGCAGCCGCAAGGCGTCGGCGTCCGCCACCAGCGGCAGGCCGCGGGTCGAATGGCCGGCGAGCGCGGCCCGCAGCAGATTCCGCGACCACTCGCCAAGTCCGAGCCCCGGCCCGATGACGATATTGCTTGCCCGGTCGAACAGCGCCGGCAAATCCACCCGGCCGTCTTCGGTGCCGGTGACCATGATCTCCGGCCGTCTGGCAAGCAAGGCGGGGCGATGTCCGGACCGGGTCACTACGCTGACAAGTCCCGCGCCGCTGCGCAGCGCCGCCTCGGCCGCCAGTATAATGGCCCCTCCCATGCCGTGATCGCCGCCGAGCAGCAGGACATGGCCGTTGCCGCCCTTGTGGGAAGAGGGCTCGCGCGGCGGCAGAAATCCGGTGCTGGAATGTATGTCGATGCGTTTGACTTCGGCCGCGGCGGAAGCGCCGGCGCCATGGATCCTCGCTTGGGCGTCGAGATCTTCAAAAATCAGCTCGCCCGCGCAATCCGGACCTCGATGGGTGAGCAATCCCCGCTTCATGCCGATGAAAGTCACCGTCAATCGGGCGCGCACCGCGGCGCCCATCGGCGTCCCGGTATCGGCATGCAGTCCACTGGGAATGTCCACGGCCAGCACCGGCAGACCACTGGCGTTGATCCATTCGACCGCTTCCAGCCAGTCGCCCTTGACGACACGATTCAGACCCGTGCCGAACAGCGCGTCGACCACCAGGTCGAAGTCCTGCCATTGCCGGGATCTGAACTCCCGAAACGGCCTCATGGGGATGTCGTTCTCGACCGCCATGCGCCAGGCCCGGGCGGCGCCGCCGCCGAGCTTGTC
>JANQSV010000195.1 GCA_028279115.1 Pseudomonadales bacterium | reverse complement strand
TCGACCAGCCAGGGCTTGCGGTGGTCGAAATTCTTGCCGGAATAGCGGTCTTCGCCGCACAGGAAGGCCCGCCGCACGCAGCGGGAGACGCAATGGTAGAACAGCGTATCGGCCAGCGAGACGATTTGTGAACGGGGCCGGGTCATGTTTTGCCCGCGAGTTAGTGGAGATCTTGCAGGTAGGTATAGTCAGGATTCTCAAGTGTGCCAAATCGGGAGGGAATTTCGATGGGTGCCCCATGGCTCCACTCGATGGGTGTCCCATGACTGCCCTCCCGTGGGCGAGGGGACGGTAACTCGTAGTCATCGCATGATGACACGTGATTGCTTCGTGGATTATAATTTCAAATCCACGGAGTAACTGCGGATTTGCAATGATTTCTCGTCAACTCGACTTGCTGGAACTACTGGACAGATCCTCGCATTTTCTGTTGGGGCCGCGTGGCAGCGGCAAAAGCTTCCTCATTCGGGCGAGCTGTCTGGACGTGGCGGACTATATCGATCTGCTCGATTCGCGTACCTATTTGCGCCTGAAGGCGGACCCATCACTGTTGCATTCCATGCTTTCGAAGCCGCTGACGGTCATCGACGAAATTCAGCGCATCCCTGAATTGCTCAATGAGGCGCATCGCGCCATCGAGTCTCGGCAACAGCGGTTCCTGCTGACCGGCAGCAGCGCGCGCAGCCTGCGCCGACAAGGCGTGAATCTGCTCGCGGGCCGGGCGTTTCGAGCCGAGCTGTTTCCGCTGACCTGGTTCGAGTTAACTCGCCACGGCGAGTTCGACCTGCATCGCTACCTGCGCTTCGGCGGATTGCCAACGGCATGGCTTGGGGATGACGCGGATGACTACTTGTACGCCTACGTGGAAACCTATCTGAAGGAGGAAATCCAGTTCGAGGGTCTCGTTCGCAGTCTGCCGAATTACACGAGATTTCTGCAAAGTGCGGCGTTCAACAATTCCCGTGTACTGAACTACACAAAGGTCGCCAACGACGCGCAGCTCGCGCCGAACACCGTCCGTGACTATTACCAGATCCTTGAGGACACGCTGACGGGATTCCAAGTGCCTCCCTGGCGTGGTTCTACGGCAAGGAAACCCGTACATACCGCCAAGTTCTACCTGTTCGACCCGGGCGTTACGCACACGCTGCGCGGCGCCCGGCCGCTCGACCCATCAAGCGACGTTTTCGGCATGTCCTTCGAGCACTTCCTCGCCTGCGAAATTCGCGCTTACCTTGGCTACAACCGGATCCGACAGCCCTTGCAATATTGGCGCACACGCACCGGCCTTGAAGTTGATTTCGTGATCGGCGAAGAATTCGCCATAGAAGTCAAGAGCGCGGAATCAGTGAGTCAGCGCGACCACAAGGGCCTGCGGGCAATCGCGGAGGAGCGGAACTGGCAACACCTGCTGCTGGTTTCCAGGGATCGACAGGCAGCCCGGTTCGACAGTGGTGTCCGGCACCTTCATTGGGAAGATTTTCTTCGCGGTCTCTGGCAGCGGGAATTCATCTAACCCTGATTCGCTGGCGTTTTCAGGGCAGGGCGAATACTGCGAGTTCACCGAAATCTCCGTCGCAGCCACCACGCCGGCGTCACGAGGTGCGTCACGGGACACTCACCACGTCAACACCATATCATGAGTCGAATTTGACTTGAGGGCCGACCGGAAAAATTTCGGGTGGTTTCGGGACCGATGGTCAGCGAAACTTATTCGCGGGCGCGGGCAACCTTGCCTGTTCAGACATAAAATTGAGGGCAAGGACTACGTGGCTTTGTTTATCCTGTCCCTTTCTCTGGCCATCAGCTTCTCCAGGCCGCTGAACATGATGATCGCTTCCTTCTGAATCTCCAGCGCAAGCATGCGCCATTGCGCCTTGCCCAGTTTCAAGTGCGACAAGGCGGACGGCGCCTTTCGCGGGATGAATCCCTTCTTGTTCGCGCGTACAATCCGTCCCGTCCAATCCACCAGTTCAATATAGTCCCGCAGCCCGATCGGCAATGCGGGCGGCTCCCGATTGCGTTCCAACTCCGTTCGGAATGGCATCAATCTGGGAGACGGGCATTCCGTCGGTACGTTGTCTGCCGACGCCGCTGCGCGAATACGCGCCTGTATGGAAGTAAATTCCGATTCGTCGAGCGATTCGCGGATGCCGATCCGCACCGGATTCAGGTCAACGTAGGCCATGCAAGACACAGGAAGGCCCGCCGCACGCAGCGGGAAACGCAATGGTAGAACGGCGTCGCGACCAGTGAGACGATTTGCGAGCGGGGCCGGGTCATACTCTGCCTGCAAGTCATCGGGAGTCTTGCAGATAGGTACAGTCAAGATTCTCAAGCGTGCCAAATCGGGAAAGAATTTCGATGGGTGTCCCATGACCGCCCCCATGACCGCCCCTTGTTGTAGAATAATAAAGAAGAATAATCTGAGCCTCTCGGCAAGTTCTCTCATCTGCTGATAGAAGAATTTGCCGGTGGCTGGCATCATCACCGATCTGCTGCGGCGGGATGCTAGATTTTTGGTGGAGGTCCGTCGTAGCGGAGTTTGAGTGGTACCTGTTCCGCTTTCGATGAGAAGTTGCTGCCGGATGGTCGGCAGCGGGTGGTTCGCGACGGTTAAGCGGTTGTCTCCTCAAGCGGAAGATATTGGCGGGGTCGGCGTGGTGGATGTCACTGTGCCCAAGGTGTGCTGCCGGTTGGGCGGTCATGCCGTTTCATCCCTCGGTGGCGTTGCGACGATATGTGCGCAACGTCGCGAGTCTGGACGTAGCGAGCGTGGCTATATTTGCGCGAGAACTAGGAGGCGCTTATGTGTGCTGGCAGTGAGCGACGGGCGCTGGGTTTTTGGTCGGTGCTGTCGAAAATGTATCCGAAGATCGGCGTTCGGCGCTGCTGGATGCACAAGATGGGCAACGTGCTGACCTGTTTGCCGAAGTCGGGCCGGATGAAAGCGAAGGAGGGTTTGCACGAGATCTGGAGGGTGGAGATCCGCACACTGGCCGAACGCGCTTTTGGCTACTGGTTTGGTGCGTTATCAGGACAAGTATCCGAAAGCGGTCGACCACCTGACGCGGAACCGGGATGAGTTGCCGGCCTTCCACGACTTTCCGGTCAAACACTGGCGATGATGTGGAATAATTTAGGACGAAGTGTTTAAAAATCTTTACGAATTCAGTTTGCAAACCGGGGTGGATTTGGAATGCCAATAGTTATCGCATTAATGATGCTGTGGGTTGGCACTCTTCTGGATATGGCATCCACTTACTTTATAATAGGGAATTATATATTTGAGTAGCGCAAAATCTGTCTTTGTGTATAAATAGAATTATGCGGCGGCAGAAGGATTCGAACCTTCATCTTCCCGGTCGTAAATCAGGCGCTCTATCCATTGAGCTATGCCGCCAGAAGGGACAGCACGAATGCTGTCCCTTCTATTTATGGATTGGTTCACCAGTTCTTGACTCCATCCCCCGAATTTGTTACACACCCTCTTGAGAGATTGTAGGGTTCCGGCTCTTCGCCGGGTTACCCGCTGAATACAATAGCCCTAGACCCGGCGCGGGGTAGCTCCCCAAGCCCGGCGAATATGCGGGAAATCATAACCCTATGATCTCTCAACGGCCCGGCACCATGCCGGATTACATGAGAGAATTGGGGAAAAACTATGGATATTCAAAGAATTACGACATTCTTCCTGAGTGTTATTGCTTTTGGTTTCATTCAGACGGCAACTGCTCAAAACATCCCTCTTGTAGCAATCGGCCCAATAGATTCCGCCGCGCAGAACATATCCTGTGACGGATGGGATAGAGTGAATTGCAATGAGGATTTGTCTTTGGGGTTTCGGGCGATGCTGGAAACAGCCATCACCAAATCCGGCAAAATGAGTGTAATTGAACGTGGGCAGCTTGATGCATTGTTGAATGAACAGGCATTGGGACAAATTGGGGTGACGGATGCCGATGGGGAGATTGGTGGTCTTACCGGAGTTGATTACTACGTCTATGGCACCATCACGAATTTTGGACAATCGCAAAGTGGTTTGAATGTGGGAACATCTTCTGGTGTGGGTTCCCTGTTTGGCGGTCGCATAGGCCAAGCAGTGGGTTCCGGCCTTTCTGCGGGCAATCTTGAAGTTCAAATGGGAATTGATTTAAAGGTGTCGGAAGTTGCAAGTGGAAGAATTATCATAGCCGATACTGTCAATGCCACGGTAAAGACTGGATCAGCTTTTTCGCTTGGCGGCATTCAACAGGTATCTTCCAGCGCCGACCCCTTTGCGGATGTTCAAAGGGTACTGGCAGCCAAGATTTCAGAAGCAATCGTGACTACGTTTGTGCCCATCAAGGTGATTCAGGTTCAAGGGGACGGAACGTTGATCCTGAACTATGGCAACGTCATACTCGCGCCGGGACAGCAACTGATTGCCTTTGAGGTTGGGGAAACCTTTGTTGATCCAGATACTGGTGAAGTCTTGGGTTCCGAAGAAACCGAGATTGGCAGAGTTGAAATTACCCGCGCCGAAGCAAGATTCTCTCGCGCTCAAATTGTGGGAGAGGAAAGTTTCAATGCCGAAGGAGCAACGCTTAGGCGTGTTGCGGATTGATAATAGCGAATAAAGCCCGTTTCAATGAATTTTGAAACGGGCTTTATTTTTAATTTTTTGAAATTCTCAAATGTTTTTCCACTCTATCTAGTCTGTCATTAATCTTTCCAAACTCTTTATTCAAAAGTTCAAGCAAATCCGTATATTGTTTTTCGGTCATTTTTCCTTTTCCTTCTAATGTTGCAATTCGTTTCACCAACTTCTCAATATCACTCATGATAAACCCTTAGTCTAATCCTCAAGATCGTGCTTGATTACAACAAGAATGCCCACGATTATCAAGAACAATCCAAATCAAGCCAAAAAGTCAATCAACATGTCTATTTATGCGCCTATCCAACCAATTCCGCATAAGTCAATCTGCGTCCGACCATTCCACGCACCAGATTGCTCATTTGCTCAAGCGTATCATCTTCGCGCATGTTGTTGCGCTTGGTGAACTCGTTGATATAGCGGTTCAAATGCTTGACCGACATCTTGTGGTATGTTCCGTAGAAACCCCGCTTGAACAAGCTCCAGAAACCCTCTATGCCGTTTGTGTGAATAACCTTGTCGCGCACATATTCGCCTATGGAATGCTTGACGGATTCATGGTTCAGCAAACCCCGATAAGCCGTCGCGTCGTCGGTGTACACCTTGCCGCCTTCGGCAACCCAATCGGCAACCACCTTCTTCAACGCCTTGCCGTCAATACTCTCAGTGTATTTGGCCTTCACGTTCCCGGTTTCCCGATCCTTCGCGCCGACAACGGCGGCTTTGCCGACCGTTCCACGGCCAGCGCGTAGTTTCTTGCTGGCGTGTTTGTTGCCTTCCTTGCCGCCAACATAGGTCTCATCGACTTCCACCGGGCCAGCGAACGGCAACGTTCCGGCTTGGGATGCTTCCCTTATGCGGTGAAGCATGAACCAAGCGGACTTTTGCGTAATCCCAAGTTCCCGATGGAGCTTCATTGAGGAAATTCCCTTGATGCAACTGGCGTACAAGTACAGGCCAATCGCCCATGCGCGGTAACTCAGGCGGCTGCGTTCCAATACCATGCCAATCCTGACGGTAAACAAGGACTTTTTGGCGCATTCCTTCTCGCGGCATCTATGAGTCATTGACGGGTGCTTGATGTTGGTTTGCACATTGAAACTGCCGCAACGCGGACACGCCGGGCCATTCGCCCAGAATACAGACTCAAGCCACTTGCGGGCCTTGAGTTCCGTCTTGAATTTGCTTGCGATCTGTAGGAAAGTACGGCCTTTTCGATGGGCCTTGCCGGGTGCCTTTTGCGCCATTTGAATACCTCACTCAATTCACCTTAAGTGTCTGTATTCTAAAGAGTTTGCTTCAGAAAATCAAGAAATTTTGCTACTCAGATATATAATTTCCTTATAATAGTAGTTATCGCTAGCGATGAAGTAAGAGAAGTAAATCAGAACTTTGTTTTCGCCGACGGGGATTTCTTGTTGGTGAATTCCTTAATCCTAAATGGCGTATTTCTGCTCGTGTGCTCCTTGGCAACAATGTTTGCGTTGAGACCTCGGCACATGATCAAGAAATACATACAGGAAACAAGATATGGCGCACACTCCAAAGATGAGCGAACTTCAAAGAAGAATCTCAGAAAGGAAGACTTTGTATCCCGCAGAGTGATCTTGTCAGTTTCGGTTTTGGTCCTTGTGGGGTCGGTTGGAGGAGCGCGTTTTCTGTTCTTTGTTAACAATTTGATAGAATATTATTGTCATCTGGGGTTTATGAGCTTATTTCTTCGGGCGTTTCCAGGAGTACATGATCAGTTAGCTCTGATTATCGTTTTTTCGATCGCTACCACAGTTTTTTATCGAATTACCTATCTGCTGTTGCGATTAGCAGCCAGATAGTTCTAGTCCATAAACTCCGTTTTCTGATCGATCTTTCGTTCGCCGATTTCGACCGATTCGTGGGGTCAGGGCCGTGGAAGACTGAGGTGGTCCTGATTCACAGGACAGTCCGAGGGCTGATTTAAGGTGTGCCCGGGTTGATTTGGAGCCCTCGATTTCCAGAGTCTAAGCTTGCCGCGGA
>JANQSV010000189.1 GCA_028279115.1 Pseudomonadales bacterium | reverse complement strand
TGGTCTGCGGCGACGTCGGCTTCGGCAAGACCGAAGTCGCCATGCGGGCGGCGTTCGTCGCCGTGATGAACGGCCGCCAGGCCGCGGTGCTCGTACCGACCACCCTGCTGGCGCAACAGCATTTCGAGAATTTCCGCGACCGCTTCAGCGACTGGCCGTATACGGTGGAGGTGATCTCGCGTTTCAAGACCCAGGCCGAGCAGACGGAGATTCTCCAGCGCGTGAAATCCGGCGGCATCGACATTCTCATCGGCACTCATAGCTTGCTGAGCGCGAAGATCGACTACAGCAAGCTCGGCTTGCTCGTCATCGACGAAGAACATCGCTTCGGCGTGCGGCAGAAGGACAAACTGAAATCCCTGCGCGCCAGCGTCGATATCCTCACTCTCACCGCCACGCCGATTCCCCGTACGCTCAATATGGCGCTGGCGGACATGCGCGACCTGTCGCTGATCGTCACGCCGCCGGCAAAACGCCTGTCGATCCGCACTTTCGTGCGCGAACACGAAGACGCCATCGTAAAGGAGGCGATCAGCCGCGAATTGCTGCGCGGCGGCCAGGTCTTTTATCTGCACAACGAAGTACGCAGCATGGAGCGCGCCATGCTGCATCTGGCCGACATAGTGCCCCAGGCACGGCTCGCCATGGCCCATGGGCAAATGCCCGAGCGCCAGCTCGAAAAGGTTATGGCCGACTTCTATCACAAGCGCTACAACGTGCTCGTCTGTTCGACGATCATCGAAACGGGCATCGACATCCCCAGCGCCAACACCATCGTCATCCGCCGCGCCGACAAGTTCGGCCTCGCCCAATTGCATCAATTGCGCGGCCGCGTCGGCCGCTCGCACCACCAGGCTTACGCCTATCTGCTGATCCCCGAGCGCCGCGCGCTCCGCGCCGACGCCCGCAAGCGAATCGAAGCGATCGAGACCGCCACCGAACTCGGCGCGGGCTTCACTCTCGCGTCTCACGATCTCGAAATCCGCGGTGCGGGCGAGTTGCTCGGAGAGGAGCAAAGCGGCCATATGCAAAAGATCGGATATACGCTCTACATGGAATTGCTGATGGACGCGGTGCGGGCGATTCGCGAAGGAAGAATGCCGAGCAGCAGTCCGGAACTCGAGGAATCGGTGGATATCAGCCTGCGCATTCCGGCGCTGATTCCGGAAGACTATCTGCCGGACGTGCATACCCGGCTGATCATGTACAAGCGCATCGCCTCCTGCCGCGGCAAGGAGGACCTCGACGAATTGCAGGTGGAAATGATCGACCGCTTCGGACTGTTGCCGCCGCCGCTGAAATCGATGTTCCGCCTAAGCGAACTGAAATTGCGCGCCCGGGACTTCGGTATCCGCAAGATTGATGCTAATGTTTCCGGAGCACGCTTGGACTTCGCCGACTCCGCCCGCATCGACCCGGCGGCCATCGTGCGGCTGGTCGAATCCGAACCGGCGAATTTCGCCCTCGGCGGAACGAACCAGTTGCGAATCAAGGCCGGTTTCCGCGAAGCCGGCGACAAGCTCGGTTACATCGAGAACCTGCTCGAACGCATTGCCGCAAGGGAGCCGGCCGTTGCGCAAACAGCCTGACATTATCGGACACGCCCGCGCCTTGAACTACTCCCCCTCAGGGGGAGTCAAATCTGCCGCGCAGATTTGGTGGGGGCAAGCCCTCATGAAACACACCCGCATCCTGGGTCACTCCCCCTTTGGGGGAGTCAAATCTGCCGCGCAGATTTGGTGGGGGCAAGCCGTTCGGGCTTCAGGAAACTTCGCCACTCTGCTGGCCGGCATGCTCATCTGGGCCCATGCCGGTTTCGCCGAAGCCCAGGGTTTCCAACGCTGGTTCCAGGTCGAATTGACGATTTTCAGCAATGAATCCGGCGCCGACCGCGAGCGGGAAACCTGGCAGGCCGAAAATCTGGATCTGTCTTTTCCCCCGGGAATGATTCGCCTGGAGCAATTGACCGATCTGCTTTTTCTTGATTTGTTCGCAGCCGATGGAGAACCGGAATCACTCGAAGCCGAACCGCCCGAGCCCGAACTCGCGCGCTTGCGCGACACGGGCCCCTTCCCCGCCCGCGAGACAAGCGGCTTTCGCTTTCCCGACCTGCAACGGGATCCGTTCCAGGAATTGCCGGCCTCGTACAGCGATTTCCGCCAGACCAACCAGTCGATCGAACGGGCGGGACAATATCGGGTGCTATACGACGCGGTCTGGCGCCAGCCGATAGGAGACGCGGGCTCCGCGACGCCGATATTCGTCGCCGGGGGCGACCGTTACGGTTCGCTGGCCGAATTGCAGGGCTCCGTTGCCTTGAATTTCAATGCGGGCCGCGACCGGGTGATATTCAGCGCGGATCTGTGGCTTGCGGAATTCGGCGGCGCAACCGGCGGCGAACAATGGTCATTGCCGCCGCTGCCTGAAGAATTTGCGGAAGCCTCGAACAGCGCGGCCGCACCGGCGATCAGCCGCATATATACCATGCGTCAGCAGCGCGAATTGCGCAGCGGCGAATTCCACTATCTCGACCACCCCGCCCTGGGCATCGTCGTGCAGATCACGCCCTACGACCTGCCGCCTCCGCTCGAACTGCCTTAGTCACAACACTGTCATTCTGCGCGAAGCGAAGCACCCTACTCCGTCATTTTGCGCAAAGCGTAGCGCCCCACTTCGTCATTCTGCGCGAAGCGAAGCGCCCCCACTTCGTCATTCTGCGCGAAGCGAAGCGAAGTCGCAGAATCTCGTGGGGGACTCAAGCTTCCAAGAAGGCTTCGATTATGCCGATCAGCTCTATTGTGCCGAAGCCGTGGACTCGTTTTATGTCCTTCATGTCGATCACGCCTTCGCCGAGGCCGGCGGCCCAGTTGACGGAAAGGGCGAGGCAGGCGTAGGGAATTTCGAGTTCGCGGGCAAGGACAGCCTCGGGCATGCTCGTCATGCCTGCCATGTCGCAGCCGTCCCGGCGCAGGCGCAGGATTTCGGCCGCGGTTTCCAGGCGCGGTCCCTGCAATACGCCGTAGACGCCGCCGAACTTGATCGGTTTCTCCACCCTGGCCGCGGCGTCGCGCAACGCCTCGCGCAGCGACTGGTCGTAAGGCCAGGTGAAATCGATGTGCCTGGGTTCCTGATCGGCCCCATCGAAATACGAACTCTCCCGGCCCCAGGTGTAGTCGATCAACTGCTCCGGAATCGCCATCGCGCCCGGAGGAAGGTCATCGCTGATGCCGCCGACGGTATTGGTCGCGATGATGCGGTCGACGCCAAGGCTTTGCAGCGCCCAGATATTGGCCTTGTAGTTGACCTTGTGGGCCGGAACGCGGTCGCCGGCCGCGTGGCGCGGGAGAAAGGCGATTTTGACATTCTTCAGCCGGCAGATATCGACTTGCACCGGCCCGCCGTAAGGCGTCCGGATCGCCTCGATGGTTTCCATTTCCAGCGCGCGCACTTCCCCGCGCAACGAGCTCAGACCCGATCCTCCGATTACCGCCAGCATTTTTACTCCCTGCCTGATTTTGAGAATTGGCGCGCCCGGCAGGACTTGAACCTGCAACCCTCGGCTTAGAAGGCCGATGCTCTATCCGGTTGAGCTACGGGCGCGTAGTCTTGCAAATTGTACATGCCGTCCCTGGCGCGAGATAGCTAAAGGAAATGGGGTGACCGATGGGGCTCGGACCCACGCCAACCGGAGTCACAGTCCGGGGCTCTACCAACTGAGCTACGGTCACCACGAAGAAGGAACGGGACTTGGTGGGGGTAGAGAGATTTGAACTCCCGACATCTTGCTCCCAAAGCAAGCGCGATACCAGACTGCGCTATACCCCGATAAGATACGTTATCGGACCTGCCGTCGAAGGCGGGAATGATACTTGCCGACCCTGT
>JANQSV010000187.1 GCA_028279115.1 Pseudomonadales bacterium | reverse complement strand
GGGCACGGTGCAGGAAATCATTCCCATGGATTACGGCCAGGCGAAACTGACGCGCTCCAAGTTCTATCGCGTCTCCGGCGCCAGCACCCAGCATCGCGGCGTCGTGCCCGGCATTACTTTCCCGGACATGTTCCAGGCCTACGACCATATCGGCGAAAGCAGCCTCGACGGCGCCCTGCCCTGGGATACGGTGCGGCCGGTCGAATATCGCGCCTATCACCCGATCAGGGAATTCATTCCCGAACTCGACGACCGCTTCCGTCAGCGCGCCGCCAGATCGCCCGATTTCATCCATCTGAACGATCAGATCGCCATCGCCCGGGAGCAGCAGGAACGCGAGACCTGGCCCCTGAACGAGGAAGCGCTCGACGCACAGATGGAGGCCGAACGCCGCCGCAACATCGAATCCGAGAACATGCGCCGCTTCCTCAAGGGCCTGCCTCTGCTGGACATCCTCGAAGGCGACGAGGACGAGGAAAGCGATGCGGCGGAAACCGCCCAGGCCGAAACCGAAGCCGCGGAAGACGAAAATGCGCTGGCGGCCAACGACGCAGCCGTTGAAGAGGATGCCGAGGTCGAGGCCGAGGCGGACGAGGAAGAAGGCGAAGGCGATTTCCTGCTCGAGGAAAGCGCCCGCGTACTCGCCGACTACATCAGCCTGAGCGAACGCCAAATCAGCGCGGTAGGCGATTTCTAGTGGGAAATGGCGAAGGGGAAGTATTCCAAGCTACCGCCCGAAAGCCGCATAAACACTAGGTTCCCGGCCTATCTCGCTTCTCGCGTTGTCACGATTTCCCAAGAAGCTGCTACTATCGCCGCAGCATTCATGGCATGGAGAATCTGAACATGAATAAACTGGTGTTGGCCGCAAGCTTGTTGCTACTTGCCGGATGCGAGTCTACGCCTCCACCGCCGCTAATTCCATTAGCCAGCGGCGGCAGCGCCGCTGATGGTGTAGTAGTCATGAGCGCAACAGGTGATAGTAGCCGGGGGATTGCATGGTTTGCATCTGAATACATGGTGCTAGAACGTTGTCAAGCATGGGACTACTCCGGTTTTGAAGCTTTTGACTTTGTATCAAGTGAATGCATTAGCTCATCTACAAGCACGACTATGGTTTGTGCAGGTTGGACTACAACAGTCCCGGCCCAATGTATTGATTATGAACCTAGCACTAGCCAAAGTTGTGATGTTTATCAATACAACCGGAATTATCAGTGTACAGGCCCAAGAAACCCGTAGTAGGTAGTTCATGGGATAGTCCATGGGAGGATAGTCCATGGGACACCCACCGCCGATCTTCGCGGCAATCTCACTGACTAGAATGCTCAAGCGAACAAAGCGCCTTGCCCAGTGCCGGGCCGATGCAGAAACCGAAGAGCTTTATGGGACACCCACCGCGCATCGGGGCAGTCCGTTAGATACCCATCGAGCTGCGCCAAGGACGGCCATGTATTTGCAATGCTATGGTGGAACCACTATAGTTGGAGATGGGCGAAGGATTGGAGAAAGCAGTTGAGTGGATTGGGTCGAGCAAAACCGATCTGAAGCGATTCCCGGGCTCGGTGCAAGATTGAATGGGTTTCGCGATCTATCAGGCGCAAATCGGTCTCAAAATGGAGACTGAAATCATGACCGAACACGAACAGACCATCGAAAGAAGCGGCGGCAACGTTTTCGCGGATCTTGGCCACCCTGATGCCGATACGCACCTGATAAAGGCGGAACTAGTCTGCCGGATCGACACCATCATTCGTCAGCGCAAATTGACGCAAACCGAGGCCGCTCGGCTGCTCGGACTTTCGCAACCCGACATTTCCCGGCTCCTGCGTGGCAACTTTCGCGAATATTCGCTCGAACGCCTGCTCCGCTTGCTGGCGGCGCTCGGCCGCGACATCGATATCGTGGTCCGGGGCCCGCGCTCGGATAGCGGTGGAGCCGTGCGCATTGCGGGTTCGCAAATTGCCTGAAGGGTGTATCCCATGAACTCGGGAGCTTGAGTATTGGTTGTGATTGAGTTGACCTTTGTAGTTAGCACGAAGTAGCCTATAGCTAACTTCAGGGGGACAGGGAAGCCATGTCAGTTGTCAATTTTCTGCTAAGCAATGCCCCCATCGCAGTCATCGTGCTGCTTGCCGTCATGTATTTGCAGAACCAGATGAACAGGATTCATTTGAGCCTGCTGGCCAAAATGGACAAGGACCACTCGCAATTACAGAAGGCTGTTTCAGAACTGAGTGAGCGGGTGGCGCGGCTTGAAGGTGTCGGCAGCACTTAGCCGTCTTCTGGCGACAGCCGACTTAATCCTTATTTTCGAATAAGTTAACCAGGTATTTTGGCGGAGGGGGAGAGATTCGAACTCTCGGAGGACTTTCGCCCTCGCTGGTTTTCAAGACCAGTGCATTCAACCGCTCTGCCACCCCTCCGGGGGATGCGAATCTTACTACAATCCCGAGCGAAGGCATACGCGGCGGACCGCGGATTGCCGGCTAGGCTGGAAATCGTTGCTTTCAGACGGCGGGCGGGTATCATAATCGTTGGCGTAGGCGGGGGTGGCGGATATTGAAATCGGCGCCGCGAGCCTCATATTAATGCAAGCGGAAGCGGTTTTTCCTCATTGCGAAATTTTTTACGGAGGTAACGATGAACAGACGCGCTGCTGGGATTGAACGGATTGGCGCCGCCGGAATAGAAGTGGGCCGGGGGAGCCGGGAATCGGTCCTGGCGACCAACAAGATTCTGCGCAACACCTATATGCTGCTGGCCCTGACGTTGGCTTTCAGCGCCTTTACGGCCATGTTGAGCATCAACGCGCCGCCGCTGAATCCCTGGCTTTTCCTGATTGGCGCATTCGGCATGCTGTTTGTCACGCACGCGCTGGCCAACAGCGCCTGGGGCCTGCTTTCGGTGTTCGCCTTCACCGGATTTTTCGGCTATGCGATTGGGCCGACGATCGGCATGTTTCTTTCCATGCAGGGCGGCGCGGATATTGTCGTTACGGCGCTTGGCGGCACGGCGTTCATCTTCTTCGGCCTGTCCGGCTACGCGCTGACTTCGCGTCGGGATTTCTCCTTCATGCGGGGATTCCTCGGCGCGGGTGCACTGGTGCTCATGGCGGCGGTGGTCATCGGCCTCATTTGGCCCATGCCGGCGCTGCAACTGGCTTTGTCCTCGGCTTTCATGCTGTTCGCAAGCGCTTTGATCCTGTTTCAGACCAGCGCGATCATCCATGGTGGCGAGCGCAACTACATCCTTGCCACGGTCTCGCTGTACCTGTCGATCTACAACCTGTTCATGAGCCTGCTGCATTTGCTCTGGGCCTTTTCGGGCAACGATTGACGGCGACACGACGCAACACGAAAGCCCCGGTTTCGCCGGGGCTTTTTTGTTTAGACAATCCCCGGAATAGACTGCCTTGATCTTCACCATCGTCGTCCATGCCCCGCCCTATTCCAGCGAAGCCGCCGGCACGGCGCTACGCTTCGCCGAAGCCGTCCTGCGCGGCGGGCACGAGATCTACCGCATATTCTTCTTCGCCGACGGCGTACACAATGCGAACCGCCTGACGGTCGTTTCCCGCGACGAAGTCAACCTGCAGGATCGATGGCGGGAACTGATCGGCAAACACGGTCTCGACGGTACGGTATGCGTCAGTTCGGCCATCAATCGCGGCATCGTCGACGCGGAACAGGCGGAACGCCATGAACTCGACGGCTCATCGATGCATCCGGAATTCGAAATCGGCGGTCTCGGCCTGTTGATCGACGCCAGCCTGAACTCGGATCGCACGGTGTCTTTCGGCTAGAACGATGGCGAAGCGCAAAAAACTGCTGTTCATCTCCCGCAGCGCGCCTTATGGCGCGGATCGCGCCCGCGCCCTGCTCGATATGGCGCTGGCGGCTTCCGTCTACGAGCAGGACATCGAACTGCTTTTTCTCGGCGACGGCGTCTACCAGTTGCTGCGCGACCAGGACGGCGGTCGGATCGGCGAGAAAACCCTGGGCAACGCAATCGAAGCGCTCGAACTTTACGGCATCGAAAATCCCCTGGTGGAAGCCGCAGCGCTGGAGGAGCGAAGCCTGCGGGCGGAGGACCTCGTCATCTCCACTGTTGCGCTCGATGCCGGCGGCATTCGCAACCTGATCGGTAACTCCGACGTGGTGTTCAACCTGTGAGTTGCCTCCACCTGCTCAACAAGAGCCCGTCCGCGGGACCGCTCGATGAATTGCGCAAGGCGCTTGCGCCCGGCGACGGCCTGCTGCTGCTCGAAGACGGCGCCTATTTTCTGCACAAGCCGGAAGAACTGGCGAGACTGCCCCAGGGCTTTTCCCTGTATTTCCTGACCGAAGACATGCTCGCCCGTGGACTGAACGACCCCTTGCCCGCAAACGCCACGACAGTGGACTACGACGGCTTCGTGGCCCTGTGCGCGAGCCACGACAAGACCGCAAGCTGGTTCTGAGTCATGAGCGGCAGCATCAACGTCGGCGGGAAGCGCGTCGCGCTCGACAAGGAAGGCTATCTGCGCAACCTGAACGACTGGAACGAAGCCGTCGCCGAGGCCCTGGCCCAACAGCAGGAAATTATCTTGCGCCCCGCTCACTGGGAAATTCTGGATCTGTTGCGCGAGTTCCACCAGCGGCACGAACTGTCCCCCGCCACCCGCGCCCTGGTCAGTCTGGTAAAAAAGAAACTCGGGCCCGACAAAGGCAGAAGCATCTACCTGATGCGCCTATTCCGCGGCTCCTTCGCCAAAACCGCCAGCCGTATAGCGGGCCTCCCCAAACCCGACAATTGTCTCTGAAGAATTCATGTTCTGCGAGTCTTGCAGGGCGCAAGTCGCCGTCGGGCGGTCGGAAGTGTAGCGGGCGTGCGAGGGTGAGGCCCGGTCGGCGCAGCCGATAAGAAGCGCAGCTTCTTAAGGGTCGAACGACTTGCCAGGGATGGCAAGGCTGGGGGTGGTCGAAGCCGAAAGCCTTGCGCCATGGATGGCATGTCTAACCCACCAGAATCCCCGGAAGAGATTCTGCGACTGCGCTTCGCTTGCGCAGAATGACGGCGAGGGGGAGTTGGCGACGGATCGAAGCCACACACTCTCAGGTCTGAAACCAGGCGTAGCTGTCCCGCAGGCTCACGACCTCGCCGACGATGATGATCGCGGGCGCCTTGATGCCCTGGCCGGTTGCGACGTCATGCAGATTTCCGAGATTGCCCGCGGCGACCTGCTGCTCCCTGGTCGTGCCCTGGGAGACGACTGCCGCGGGCGTATCCGCCGGCATGCCGTGCCGCCGCAATTGCTCGCAGACGATCGGCAGGCTTTTCAGTCCCATGTAGAACACCAGGGTCTGCCGCGGACGAATCAGCGCCGGCCAGTCCAGATCGAGACTGCCGTCCTTGAGATGGCCCGTGACGAATTGCACCGAGTGGGCATGATCGCGATGAGTCAGCGGAATTCCCGCGTAGGCGGCGCAGCCAGAGGCGGCGGTGATGCCCGGCACGATCTGAAAGTTGATGCCTGCTTCCGCCAGGGTGGTCAGTTCTTCTCCACCGCGGCCGAAAATGAAAGGATCGCCGCCCTTCAGACGCAGGACCTTGCGCCCTTCCCTTGCATAGTCGATCAGCATGTCATTGATCGTGTATTGATCCACGGAGTGCATTTCCGGACCCTTGCCGGCATGGGTCAACTCCGCGTCCGGACGTATGCGCGCGAGGATTTCCTTGCTTACCAGGCGGGCGGACAGCACGACAACCGCGCGGTACAGCAGCCGCT
>JANQSV010000181.1 GCA_028279115.1 Pseudomonadales bacterium | reverse complement strand
CGCGGCTTCGATCCGTCGCCGCCGGGTGGCGCGGGGTTTGGCGGACGCTGTGACTATGAGCATCCATTTTCAGGCTCTGCGTCGGCGCCGGTTGCCGCGCTCGCGCTCCGGCCGCCCGGCCGGCGCCTGGCGGTACTTTCGCAGCCAGTTGGCGCAGGCGGGATCGTGGCCCATCATCACGTCGGCGCCCAGGGCGGCCTGCAATACTTCAGGATGCAGGGGATTCGTGATCGCCGAGGTCATGCCCGCGCCGATGGCCATGGTGAGAAAGGCGGAATTGATGCCGTTGCGATTGGGCAGGCCGAAACTGATATTGGATGCGCCGCAGGTGGTGTTGACCTTGAGCTCTTCGCGCAGCCGCCGCACGATGCGCATGACCTGCGTTCCCGCCGAGTTGATCGCGCCGACGGGCATAACCAGCGGATCCACCACGACATCTTCGCGCGGGATGCCGTGATCGGCGGCGCGTTCGACGATCTTCTTCGCCACCGCGAAGCGCACCTCGGGATTCTCGGAGATGCCGGTTTCATCATTTGAAATCGCTACCACGGCCGCGCCATACCGCTTGACCAGCGGCAGCACCGATTCCAGGCGCTCTTCCTCCCCGGTCACCGAGTTAACCAGCGCCTTGCCCTCGTAAACGGACAGGCCGGCTTCCAGCGCCGCGACGATGGAAGAGTCGATGGACAGCGGCACGTCCGTGATCGATTGCACCAGCTTGACGATGTCCGCCAGCATGCCGGGCTCGTCGGCAAGCGGCACGCCGGCATTGACGTCGAGCATGTGCGCGCCGGCTTCAACCTGGGCAATGGCGTCCGCCTCGACCCGGCTGTAGTCGCCCCGGGCCATTTCCTCGGCGAGAATCTTGCGTCCCGTGGGATTGATGCGTTCGCCGATGATCACGAACGGCCGGTCGAATCCGATCCGCACTTCCCTGTTGGGGGAGGTCACGACAGTTTCTGTCATGAGACTGACTCCAGTACCTGTCTGTCCGGCGTGTGCGTTGCCACAGGGTGGCCCTGGTCCCATTCGGCGTTCTTCCAGTCGACGGCGGGCCGCCACGGCATGCGGCCGCTGAGCACGCCCGAACGCTCGACGATTTCCGCGACGCGGTGCTCCTGGCGATACGCCATGATGTGAATGCCGTGCACCCCCTGGATTTCCCGGATCTGGTGGATCATGTCGATACAGATATTGACCCCCTCTTGCTGCTGATTCCGCGCGGTCTTCAAACGGCGGATAACGGCGTCGGGAATATGTATGCCAGGCACATTGCGGCGTATCCACTCCGCCGAGCGGGCCGAGGCCAGCGGACCGACGCCAGCCAGGATGAAGACCTTCTCGTGGGTGCCCGCCTCGCGCACCGCATCCATGTAGCGCCGTAAGGCGTCGATATCGAAACAGTACTGGGTCTGAACGAATTGCGCGCCGGCCGCGACCTTTTTCGCCAGGCGGTGCGGACGATAATCCAGTGGCGGCGCGAACGGATTCGCCGCTGCGCCGAGAAATACGCGGGGCGGCTCGGTCAACTCGCGGCCGCTCAGGAAGCGTGACTCGTCGCGCATGTGGCGGATCATGTTCAGCATCGACATGCAATCCAGGTCGAATACCGGCTTCGCCTGGGGATGATCGCCGACATCCACGCCGTCGCCGGTCAGACAGAGAATGCTGGCCACGCCCATGGCCGCCGCGCCGAGGATGTCGCCCTGGATTGCGATCCGGTTCCGGTCGCGGGCCGAAACCTGCATGACCATGGCGTAGCCGCGCCGCGTCAACAGCGAACACATGCCGACGCTGGACATGTGGCAGTTGGCGCCCGAGCCGTCGGTGGCGTTCATCGCATCCACGTAGCCGTCGAACAACGCGGCCCGCTTGTAGACTTCCGCCGGATTGGCCGAATCTGGCGGCGCGATCTCGGCGGTCACGACGAAACCGCCGCTACGCAATACCCGCTCAAGGCGGCCGAAGGAAGAGTGTCCCGGCCTGATGGGCAGCGGATCGCCCGGCGTTACGGGTTCGTCTTCAAATTGCATTTCCGGAACTCCCGACCTTGATGCGCACCTCGCGCAGCCACGCCGACCGGCCGATCAGCTGATGGTCGACTGGAGGCTGCACGGTCTGTAACGGATACTGCTCATCATTCAGGCGCCGGGCGCCTTCCCAGGCGAGCACCCAGACGCATTGCATGCGGGGATCGACCTCGCAGGCGCCGTCCGCGCGGACGCCTCCGCAGGGTCCGTTGCGCATTTTCTTCGGGCAATTCATGGGGCAGGAAAGCCCCGTGAAGCCGACAATGCATTGACCGCAGTTCTGCGAATCCAGCAGGAAGCCCTTGGTGAGCGACTCGACCTTCGCGAATGGCTTGTCCAGGTGTTGGTAGCCGATACGGCGCAACAGCGGTTCACAGAAGACCAATACCCGCTCAAGCGCGGTGTACAGTCCTTTCAGACTGTTCGCGTGGCGTACTGACCATTGCCGCATCCGATACATGGCAAACCGGGCCTCACTCACCTACAGCGTGGTTGCGAATCAAGGCTTCGAGCCGTTCATCGCTGAACGCTTCCTCGAAGCGGCGCGCCTCGGCGCGCGCGATCTCGCACAATTCACCGGTCGCATTCACCGTTGTCGTCTCCCGGCGCCATTCCGCCAGATAGGGTCCGCTGCCGCCCTTGCCCGCGCGCATAGCGGCGCGGTCGATAGCTTGCTGGAACCGGTCGCTCAACATGGCCTTTTCGCGCCGCCGACCGCGCTGGACGATGACCTGGGAAGGTATGTCACGCCAGTAGACGAGAATCTTCTTCAGCATGGCTGAATCGTCCGAATCGCTGTATCAGGCTCGTTTCCAGGGCGCCGTAGCCGCAGTGGATATGTTCAAAATCGAGTTTCAGGAATCCGGCGGCCCGCGCGGCCGATTCGAGCAGTTGCGCATCCACGGTCTGGGACAGATACACGAGTTTGCGGTAGTTGCCGAAATAGGCGTCGCGGAGTTCCGGATGCCGATCGAGCCCCAGCGGCCGGATGACGAAACGGTCGAAGTGGCGAGCGAGAAAATCGGTCAGATAAAACGTGCCCGGCTCCGTCCCGGCAAGTTCGGCGAAACGCTCGCGGCCGGCGAAGAATTCGTAGCAATGCGCGCCTTCCAGACGCTCGGCGCCTTCCTCGGCAAGCACCTGGTCGATGCCGCCGGCGGTGCCGCAATCGCCGTAGGCGACAAAAATCTTCCCGTAGGAGGCCCGATGCCTGCGAATCAACTCTCTCAGGCGCCCCGGAATCGCGGCCGGGCGGTTGTGGAGTTTCGCGTCTATGCACTTCAGGTGCAGATGCCGCCAGCCCCAGCGCTGTCTGAGCGCATCGATCTCCCGGGCGAGGGCGCCGCAGGCGATGACCAGGATCGGCTCAGGCATTGACGGCAACCCCCCGGCGGCGCGCACGGACCATTTGCGGCGCGACGTCCGCGGCCTGCGCCGCGTCGCGGCAATAGGCGTCGGCGCCGACCGCGCGGCCGAACTCCTCGTTCAGCGGCGCCCCGCCGACCAGCACGATGTAGTCGTCGCGAATGCCCTGTTTGACCATCTCGTCGACGACTACCTTCATGTAAGGCATGGTGGTGGTAAGGAGGGCGGACATGCCGAGGATATCCGGCTGGTGCTTTTCCAGGGCTTCGAAATAGTCTTCTACAGAGTTGTTGATGCCGATGTCGAATATCTCGAATCCGGCGCCTTCCAGCATCATGCCCACCAGGTTCTTGCCGATGTCGTGGATATCGCCTTTCACGGTGCCTATCACCATCTTGCCGATCGGCTTGATACCGCTCTCCGAGAGCAGGGGCCGCAGAATTTCCATGCCGCCCTTCATCGCGTTGGCCGCGAGCAATACTTCGGGCACGAACAATATGCCGTCGCGGAAATCCACGCCGACAATGCGCATGCCTTCGACCAGCGCCTCGTTGAGTACCTTGTCCGCCGACCATTTGCGCTCGAGCAGGATGGACGTGCCTTCGACGATCTCCTCCTTCAGACCGTCGTAGAGGTCTTCGTGCATCTGCTCGACCAGTTCGGCGTCATCCAGTTCCGAAAGCTCGAAATCTTCCTCTTGCTGCATTGTCTCGTTGGTGGTCATCAGTAATCTCGATCCTCGAATTCGGACTTGCGCCGCTGAATGAAGTCGACCAGCGCTTCGTCGATCATCGGGTCCAGCCGCGGCGCCTCGTATTCCCGCAGCATTTGCTTCCAGATGCCGTTGGCGCGCCGGGCGGCGTCAAGCGAACCATCCTGTTGCCATTGCTCGAAACTGTTGTTGTCCGCGACCGGGGAGCGGTAAAAGGCAGTCTCGAAGTTGGCCAGCGTGTGCGCGGCGCCGAGAAAATGCGAACCCGGTCCGACCTCGCGCAAGGCATCGAGGGCCTGACCGTTTTCCGACATGTCGACACCCTTCAACAGCAGCGCGATCATGTTGGCCTGGTCGGCGTCCATGATGAACTTCTCGTACCCCATGGCCAGCCCGCCTTCCAGCCAGCCCGCCGTGTGCAACATGAAGTTCACTCCCGCCAACGCGGCCGTCTGCAAGGTGTTGGCCGCTTCATACGCCGCCTGGGCGTCGGGAATCTTCGCCGCGCACAGTCCGCCGCCGCTGCGGAAAGGCACGCCCAGGCGGCGCGCCAGTTGCCCTGCGCCATAGAGAACCAGGCTGGTTTCCGGGGTGCCGAAAGTCGGCGCTCCCGACTGCATCGACACGGCCGCGGCGAAGGAGCCGAACACGACGGGCGCCCCGGGCCGGACGAGCTGGATATAGGCCATGCCCGCCAGCGCCTCGGCAAGAATCTGTGTCAGCGTGCCGGCAACGGTCACCGGCGACATCGCTCCGGCGAGCAGGAATGGCGAAATGACCGTTGCCTGGTTGTTTTCGGCATAGATCGTCGCCGCCCCCAACATGGTAGCGTCGAAGGTCAGCGGCGAATTTGCGTTGATCAGGCTCGTCAGTACCGTTTTTTTCTCGATAAAGTCCTCGCCGAACAGGAGCTTCGCCATTGCCAGCGTGTCTTCGGCGCGGTCGGGGTGGGTGACCGAACCCATGAACGGCTTGTCCGTGTACTTGATATGGCTGTAAACCATGTCGAGGTGGCGCTTGTTGACCGGAACGTCGACCGGCTCGCAGACCGTGCCCCCCGAATGATGCAGGCCCGGCGACATGTAGGTGAGTTTCACGAAGTTGCGAAAGTCCTCGAGGGTCGCGTAGCGGCGCCCCTTGTCAAGGTCATGCACGAAGGGCGGCCCGTAAGCCGGCGCCAGCACGGTCCGTTCGCCTCCGACGATCGTGGACCGCTTGGGATTGCGCGCGTGTTGGGTGTATTCCCGCGGCGCGTTGGCCTCGATGAGGGAGCGGCACAGGCCGCGCGGGAAGCGCACGCGTTCGCCGTCCACATCCGCGCCGGCGCCCTTCCAGAGTTCGAGCGCCGACGGAAATTCGCGAAACTCGATGCCGATTTCCTCCAGCACCGTGTCGGCATTGTGTTCGATCAGTTCCAGCGCTTCGGTATCGAGGACTTCGAAATGCGGGATCCCGCGCTCGATCCAGGCCGCCTGGTTGTCCGCGACCGCGCGCCGGCGCGCGCCCGATGCGCGCCGGCGGCCGGATCTTGCGCCGCGGCCGGAGCGATTGCCGCGGCCCGGGTCGCGCTTGAATTGAGAAACATTGGTCATGCGCAGCCTCCTGCGGCAGAACCGGTTCGGCCACTGACAGGCCTCACCGTGGACACGCAAACCGCTTGGTTCAGTCATTCCAGTTTGGAGTAGAACGGCAATTTGCGCATCACCGGATGCGACATGCAGCCAATCGCAAGCGACATCGCGGCGCCGGGCGATATTCCCGCCGATACGCCAGGATTTATCGATGATTGATTGGCGGCGGAAGGAAACCTTGTCCCTTTTTGGTACTCGGGTGTCGCATACACGGCATTCAATGCCGCATTGGAGTGCTATTCTTGAATTGACACTTGCCCCGCACCAGCAGCGAAAGGAGAGTTCGCATGCAAATTCCATTGAAAACAAATCGAACCAGTATTTCCGTCGCCGTCGCGACCGCGCTCGCGGCGCCTCCGGCGCTTGCCCAGCCACCGGAGAGCGATCGGGGGCTGGAAGAGATATTCGTTACGGCAACCCGCGTCGAGCGCGCGATGCAGGATGTTCCCATCGCGGTGTCCGCCTTGAATCCGGAAGACATCGACGAGCTCGGCATCACCAATTTCTCGGATTATGTCCTGCAATTGCCGAGCGTGACCGCCGGCGGCAGCGGGCCGGGACAGAACTCGATCTATATTCGCGGCGTCGCATCGACGACGCCGAACCTTACGGTTGCCGGCGTGGCGGGCCTCGTGCCCAATGTCGCTTTCTACCTCGATGAGCAGCCGCTGGCGCAACCGGGCAGGAATCTCGACGTGTACGCGGCCGACCTCGCGCGCATCGAGGTGCTGTCGGGGCCGCAGGGAACCCTGTTTGGCGCCAGCTCCCAGGCCGGGAACGTTCGCCTCATCACGAACAAGCCCGACCTCGCGGGATTTTCCGGGTCGGCGAAGCTCGGCGCGAATACGATCAGCGACGGCGAAGGCGGTTCGAACTTCGAAGCGGTGGTTAACGTTCCCGTCACCGACAACTTC
>JANQSV010000092.1 GCA_028279115.1 Pseudomonadales bacterium | reverse complement strand
GCGGCCGGCGGCCGGCGGCCGGCGACCGGCGACCGGCGACCGGCGGCCGGCGACCGGCGACCGGCGACGTCTAGTTTTATCTGGAGCCATTCCGAGCGCTCCTCGCGAAAACCCGCAACGATCAGTTCAGAAGTCTTCCGCAAATATGCGAGCGGAGAACCGTAGTCCGGTGGATATGCTACTGGACATCGTACGATCCGCGGTCGTGTTCGTCCTGCGCGTTCTGCAAGTATTCCCGCCACAGAAGCACTTTCTATATTCGGACCTGGCTTTCTCGATGAATCAAAGCGATTTGATGGAGCCGAGCAAATGAATCGGACTTCAGCCATCTCAGCGCCATCTCAATTGGGGGAGAAACAGTCCGAGACATTCCACGATTGGATGCGAATCCATAAGCTGGACGAGCAAACAGTGGACAGATACCTGTATGTGGCGACCGGTTTTGCGGGAACACGCTTGAATCCCCGGCCTGAGATTAGCGGGCCGGAACTTTCGAAATACGAAGTGCGCCAAGTATGGAATCTGGTCGCGCAGGCCATGGAATCGTTTTTCCCGGAGCAACGAAAGATTCTCCATGAAGTCAGAGACCATACAAAACTGATTGTAAACAGCGCCGATTCGCCTGCACAGGGGCGGTCCTATACCTACCACCCGGAACGCGAGCCAAACCCGGTTGTCAGCATTGAATTCCGCAATGAGCCAATCGACTTTCTGGCGGTGGCCCACGAATTTGGTCATTGCGTACAACTTCGGGCTACGCATGATGACTTTATTCCACCAATGTATCGAGAGGTGGGGGCGTTTCTGGGCGAACTCGTATTCCTGAGATACCTGGCGGCTTCCATGCCGGTACTGCACCTGCCGCTTGCCGACGCCTGGTATTGTCGAAACGCATATTACCTGGGAAAGTGTTCGGCAAAGTTGCGGGAAGCCAAATCCTCGGAATTTGGTCCCTACGAATACGAATGGAACTATCCGGCGGCTCGTGTGTTCTCCTGTATGGCTTTTGACGAAATGAACTACGAGCAGGTATGGGCGCTGTATTCGAATTTGCGATCCATTGTCGAAAGCATGGATGCGTATATGGTTTCAACGGCGATTGCGAAAAATTTCGGTCTTATGCCTCCCATATGCCCAGTCGGGGATTCTTTTCCAGCGTACCGCTTGTTGGGCATAGCCACTCTACTTGAGATACGCCAGGAATCTCGCTCTGCATCGCAACACGACGTTGGAGATTTCTACTCGAAGAAGAGAAAGTCGATGGAGAAATGCAAGGTCATGGTCGATCTTGATCACTTGCTAAGACCTGTTTCTATTTCATTCGATGGTTTGTCTGCGGAAGATAAACTTTTTGCATCGCGTAAAACAGGGAACGAACAGCAGGCATCAAACTACGATTTGGATATCTACACAAGCTTGGGAATTGTGTTGGAGTTGCTGTCTCGATCCGAATATCACAAACAGCAACATATGGTTCGTTATATCAGAAAAAACATTCTACCGGCTTTTCAGTATCGGCAGACAAAGATGTACATGAATTCATCTGGAGTACCCGTGGCATTTATATCGTGGGCCGGGATTTCCGATGAAGTCAAGCGGGAAATTCATCAGATCGGCCGTTCATTGAGATATTCGGAATGGAGGTGCGGAGGAAACATATTTTTTAACGATTTCATTGCTCCCTACGGGCATGTGAAATTCGTCGTGAGGGATATTTTGCACAACATTGTCCCGGTTGGGGCCGTGGCAACCGGCGTTCGTCACGCTCTCGATGGTTCGGTTCGGAAGGTAAACCGTTGGACTCGCGGCAAGACAAGCGCTTTCCTTGAACATCCAAAGTATACGAAGGCTGAGGTTAGCGGTCGAGACTCAAAGCAATCCGTTGCGAATGGATGACATTCACTGCCATGTGGCTTACAGAGGATTCGAAAGTCATGGCAATACGGAACAATAAAAAGAGAGTTTGCAAACTCCAGAACAATGGGGTAGTGCCAACACATCGAATTTGTGCCTGCCCTAAACATTTACATTTGATTGAGGTGCCAAAATGAAAGAAGAACGTGAAGAGTTTTCCGAAGTATTGTTAACGTCCTGTGTCAGTTTCGACGGAGGTTCTTGCAAACCAGAAGACGTCAATACCGAAACCGACGATTGGGAATGGGCTGAAACCACAGCGGCAGTGGGAGGTGGAATGTCCGCTTGGGGTTTTGGAGCGGTACGGGTCGGCGCTATAGTGGCAGCGTTGGATGGGCCATTGCCAATACTTGATATTCCAGCGTCTGTAATAGTTGGGACAGGGGTTGGTGCTATGATTGTTGGTGGTGCAGCAGGCTTGGTCGGGGGTGTGGGAATGATAGTGGATTCCGACTAGTAAAACTGCTACGCTCTGGATGCTCCGTCAAGAAGTATTATCTTGATGGAGCATCCGGAATTACTGGAGTATCCTTCATAAAGACAGAAAGTAGGAGTTTCGGCATGTCAAAATTTCTGGAAGCTGTATTAGGTGACACTGTTTTGATTGGATTTGGTATATTTTTAGTATACTTTTTGGCCGTAAACGATGACTTAATTAACATATATGAAGCCTTGTTTATATGTGGGCTCGGCATTGTGTTGCTTTGTTGTTGGCTTGGCACGTTAGGATCTTGGTTGCAATCAAAATTTCCTAGAATAGTTGGGACTGGATTCTTCTTTGTATGTTCATCCTTAGTTCTTGCTGTAGTCAGCGGAATAATTATAGCTGTTTCAATAGGAGGAATAATAGTTGGGAATTTGGCGCAGTGAACCAATGTTTTCTTAGGTCTAGCTGGAATTATGGGTAGTTTATTATGAATCTTCTTTGCTTGAAGATTCATTTGCATGTAAAGCAGATACTGTTTCTTTGTTCATGCTTGGCATTAAATTCTTGTTCAAGTTTGGAAGATGAAATAGGGAGATTTTCGCCAGTAACAATAGAAATTTCAGAGCAAGGAATTGAATTTTGGCATATTCGAGAAGAAAGTTCGGAAAATGTTGTAGCCCAAGTATATTGGCCCACCAATTGGGGATATGATCCCGATTTGAATCCCATGATTCCGATTATGGCAACCAGACTAATCTATTTGGGAAGCGGCGAAGGAGCAGATTCGGGCGAGTTGGGGAGACAGTTCGAACGTCTTCAAATCGAAAGGAACCTCAACTCAGATGCTGTATCTGTTACGGGATCGCTCGTGTTTCCGGCGGAGCATCTTTTCGAAGTGGCGGAATTGGTCAACAAGGTTTTGTCGGGACCGGCCTTTGAACCGGAAATATTGGCCCGCATCAAGACGAGCGCCCGTTCCACCACAAGCCGGAGGGCGCGGCAACCCGAAGATGTGGCGTGGGGAATTGCCAGAAGCATGATCCTGGACAATAACCCGATGGGAAGATTGTCTTCCATTTCCAGTGAAACCCTTGCTTTCATAGATGGCGCGACCAGAGACGACATGCGGGAGTTTCATGAGCGGGCACTTGCTCGAGCGGGCGCGTCAATCGTCGTTCACTCACCGTTCAGCGCTGAACGGGTCGGCCTGTTCTTGGATGAACTGCTGGATGGTTTGCCGGACGGCGCGGCTGTCGACTTTCCCGGTACGGCAACCGACTTCCCGTCTGGCAACACCGTGGTGCTTCATGACCCCAATGTGGAGCGGCCTTACCTGGTATTCGCGGGGATGTTGCCGCCGATTTCGCGGGGCCGGGAATTTGAGGACGTGATTTCCCTGCTGTTGTTCGCGCAGGGAGGGCGCAGCGAACTTTACGAGGCCTTGCGTCCGGTGCTTGGTGCAAGCTATGAATTCAACGCCAATGCGCTGTCTCTGACAAAAGACCTGAGAATACTGCAGATAGCGGGATTCTTGGATACGGACTAACTTGAATTCGCTCATAAAACGATCAAGCAAACGTATGAGGACTTTCGAGTTTCCGGCCCCGCTTCGTCTTTGGACGGGATCAAACTGCGGTTAAAAAGAAACCTGCAAGACAGCATGCGGAATCCGAGGGTTGTCGTACCGCTGGTAATGGAAAGTGTGGTTAACGGATTTCCGGCGACGAGAGCTTTTCAACTTGACGAAGAAATTGAAGCAATCACCAGAGACAGCCTGATTGAGCGATTGCAGGAAGATTTTCCATCTGCGGATCAACTGCTGACAGTTATAGTTACTCCCGACCCCGACCTCATCTCCGGCGCTTGTGTAATCGAAGATCCTGAAGATTACCGCGAATGTCTGTAACCACAACTAAGGATAGTGCCCCCCTGGTCCCTTTATCCTGGTTTACCAAAACGCTGCGCAGGTATATACCTCTTTATGTGGAGTTGGTATTCCTGGCCATATGCCTGCGTTTGCTTCGACTTGTGGAACCGTTCATATTTCAGGTAATAATTGATCGGATACTGCCTTTTCAACGCGACAGTTCGTTGCTCATTGTCATCTGGGTATTTGTACTGGCAAGCCTTTTCCAAGTCGTTTTCGAAATTCTATCTACGCTTTTGGGAATTTCCACTGCGAATCGCGTCACTGGAGAATTTGGTTCCAGGATATTTGATCATCTATTCAAGTTGCCGTTGCGCCATTTCAACAAATGGCCAGTCGGAGAAATGATAACTCGAATAAGAGAAACGGATACTATCCGCAATTTTCTTGTTGCCAGCACGACCGGGACATTTTTGGATATTATTTTCGTAAGCATCTATCTATTCGTTCTTTTTGCAATATCGGCGGAGCTCACGTTTATAGTTCTTGCTTCGCTTCCAATTCAGATATTGATCTTTTTTGGTTTTGGGCCATTTCTCCGTCAAAGGTTGCGCACTCAATTTGATGCAGGGGCAAGACACCAATCTCTTGTTGTGGAGAATATTTCTGGAGTTACCGCAATAAAGTCTCTCACATGCGAAAAATACGCGTTGACAGGTCTTGAGAATACATTGGAAAACAATCTCCAATCGGCCTATCGAACAAGCATTTTGAGTTTGATCAGCGGCAAGATGATTTTTGTGGTCAAGCGCGGTGTAACCATAGGAGTAATTCTGGTTGGGGCCAGACTCGTTTTCAGCGGTGAACTGACCTTGGGGCAGCTTATCGCATTTCATATGCTGGTGGGTCGGGTAGTCAGCCCAATCACGAACTTTTCAAAGCTATGGGAGGCCTGGCAGAACATAAATGTGTCCAGGCAGAGGCTGGGGGATATCTTGCTCAGGGAAACAGAGCCGTTTGGAAGAAACCCCCACTTGCCTGCAACAGTGAATAATGGGCTTGAGTTCAAGGATGTCGGGTTCCGTTATTCGATAGACAAGGAGATATTCGATGGATTCAGCCTGACGATTCGGCCCAACTCATTGACCTTGATCACGGGTCCTTCCGGTATAGGCAAATCTACTTTCGGAAAGCTGGCGGTCGGCATCGAAGTCCCCGACACAGGTCAAGTGCACGTTGGCGGGTACGACATTTCACAGTTTGACCCGCATAGCGTAAGGAATCGCGTAGTCTATGTCCCTCAGGAACCGTACCTGTTTTCCGGCAGTTTGCGGCAAAATCTGGCGACCGGGAAGGAAGTCACGGAAGACGAGATGATGCGGGCATTGGAAATTGCCGCCGCCCAAGGCTTGCGAAATGAGTTGCCCGGTGGGCTGGATGCACAGGTCGGGGAACGCGGTGCCGCGTTATCCGGAGGTCAGCGTCAGCGGGTCGCGCTGGCCAGGGCGATTCTGAAAACGCCGGGTATTCTGATTCTCGATGAGCCGACCAACGGCCTTGATGAGACCGCTCAAAAGCAATTTGCGTCCAATCTTGCCAGATTAAAGGAGCGGATGACGATTCTAGTTATCACCCATCGTCCTGGAATATATGGGGACGTTGATCAAATTGTGGAACTTGGAAAACCCAATGACTAAAAGCCTGCCGTCACGGACCACCGTTTCGCCCACCCTGAGAATCACAGCAGCATCGCTGATCTTGGTCTTCGCAACCATCGTGGTCGCGTCGATGATATTCAGGGTCGAAGTAATTGCGAAGGGCCAAGGACGGGTTGTACCCATAGGCAGAGTGCAAGCAATCCAATCGGAATTTGGTGGAAGAATATCGGAGATCAAGGTCTCCAACTATCAAGAAGTCGAAAAGGATGACGTATTGCTTGAATTTGACAACACTGAATTTGTGGCCAAGGCAAACATCGTTCGTGCTTCCATAGCGAAGCTGGAAGACGAATTGGAGCGCATTGGAGCTTTGATAAATGTTGTTTCCGAAATAAATCTGGATGCTCGGTCAGGGGAAATCTCTTCCGAGCATGTGGCCGTCAATGAGTTTTCCACGGAAAAGCCTGCAAGCAGCGCATTACACGACGATTTGCTGTCCGCCGAAATTGGCTCCTTGTTGTCGAAAGTCAGAGAGTATGAAACCAGGTTCGAATACTTGAATAGTTCGGTCGCAGTCAAATCCGCAAACATCCGTCGGATAGATGCGGCCATCGAGTTTTGGGCGGAGCGGCTGCAGATGACGGAAGAAATGTACGTGAAGGGTGCGTACAGCAGATCGGATCTGTTGAATGTCCAGGAGCAGTTCGTTTCTCTGGAAGCCGAACGGAGTATTGTGGAGACTGAACTGATCGTGGAAGAAAGCAACGAATCGGGATTGATTGCCGAGATTCAGTCCTGGCTTGCAAGCACACGAAGTACGTTGCTCAACAGAAAGGTCAGTGTAGAGAATCAACTTGAAGAGTTATCCCAGGAATTGACGATATCGAAACGCAGAATGGATGCGGCGATAGTTCGCTCTCCCATCAGCGGAATGGTAACGGAATTGATTACGTTTACCGAAGGCGGCGTGGTGCAAGGGGGCGGTGAAGTCATGAGAATCGTGCCCGTTGAGCAGCCCGTTGAAATCGAAACCCTTTTCTCGAATCGTGACATGGGATTCTTGCAAACCGGACAGCAGTCCCGGATCAAGCTTGACGCCTACCCCTTTGAAAGGTTTGGAACTCTCAATGGAACCGTGACGGAGATTTCGGCTGATTCGATCGGAACCCCGACTGGAGTCCTGGCGTACAAGGTTCGTGTTCTGCCGGAAGCGCGTGGACTGGAGGTCAACGGAGAACTATTTTCACTGCGTCCGGGCATGACAGTGGAAGTGGATGTGATAACCAGCGACCGAACTTTGATCAGCTACTTCTTCGCTCCGATCGTTAAAGCGGTGACCGACAGCTTGGGAGAGCTTTAACCAGTCGGGTTATTTGGAGTCTTTCGTCCGCCATCAGCCCAATAGCGCTTCGCGGTGGTAGAGGCGCACGCAGATCCAGGTAAGGATCGCTCCGACCGCAAGCGTGCTCAGGACCGAAACGGCAACGTGCAAGCCGTTTACCGGCTCGTTGCTGATCATGTCGACGAGGATCAGGTGTTGGCTCAAGGGGGGAATGAACATGAATTCGAAGCGTGGCTGCACCTGAAGGATGCTGACGAAAAGGATCGGCATTGTCGGGATCAGAACCCCGACACCCAGCCAGGTCTGGGCTTCCTTGTAGCTTTTGGTGAACGAAGCGAAAAGCGTCATCAGCGCAGCGCTCACAAGTGCGAAGGGAAACAGCAGCAGGAAGGCCGCAAATGCAACAATCAAGGAGAAATTCGGCGTCATGCCGAGTTGCTCGAGTGGCATGAACTGGAGCGAGACGAAGAACGACAACAGGCACAGCGCCAGGGCAATCGACATGAACACACAGGTCGCTGCGATCTTGCCGACGATTAGATGCGCCCTCGTTACCGGCAGCGACAAAAGGGGTTCGAGCGAGCCGCGTTCCCGTTCCCCGGCGGTGGCATCAATGGCGAGATACATGCCGCCCATGAGCAGGGCGAAGAGGAAGAAATAACTCAACATGCCGAGCAGAATCGCGGCGCGACCGCTGGGTGTCGAAACGTCGATGTGGTCTATGTTCAGTGGCCGCAGCAATGCCGGGTTAACGCCCCGGGCGGTAAGCCGAATGCCGGCGAGGGTCTGGTTGTAGCCAAAAAGCGCGTCGCGCACACGACCGATGTCGGCGCTGCCCGATGTGTCCGACTGGTCGAGGTAGAGTTCGACGGTTGCCGGAATCATTCCGGCGAGATCTTCGCCGAAATCGCCGGGAATCAGCAGCACGACATCCTGCTCTCCGGCCTGGACCGCCTCCGCCGCCGCGGCGCCATCGGCGGGGCCCGCCACGATGTCGATGTTGCGGCTTTCCAGATAGCGCATCAGATTCGGTGCGTACTCGGCGCCGATGACGGGCAGTTCGATCATTTCCTCTGTCGAGTCAATATTGCGTTCGATCTGGAAGCTGATGAGCACTACGAAAAGCACCGGAAACGCAATCGGCATGCCAAGCAGCGCCGTCAGCATCGAGCGGCGGTCACGCAGGTTGTCGATGATTTCCTTCAGGAAAACGACAAGTAACGCACGCATCACTCGTCCTCCGCCATCGCGATTGCAGCGACGAACGCATCTTCGAGATCTTCACGGCCAGTGCGTTCGCGTATTCCGTCGACCGAGTCGTGAATCGCGATTTTTCCGTTGGCGATGATGCAGATGTCGTCGCACAGCGCGGCGACTTCCTGCATGACATGGCTCGAAAACAGCACGCAGCGCCCTTCGGCTTTCAACTTCACGATCAATTCCCGCAGGCTGCGGGTGGCCATGACGTCGAGTCCGGTGGTTGGCTCGTCGAGAATCAGGTTTTGCGGGTCATGGACGAGAGCCCGGCCGAGAGCGGTCTTGGTGCGCTGGCCGTGGGAGAAGCCCTTGGCGCGGCGGTCGGCGAAATCGCCGATGTCGAGGGTCTTGATGATTTCTTCGACCCTGTCGGCGATGTCGTCCCGGTCGAGACCGCAAAGGCGGGCGTAATAGGCAATGTTCTCGCGTGCGGTAAGGCGCGGATACAGGCCCGAGCCATGTGGCAGCGAACCGATTTTCCGCCGCGCCGAAAGACCGTCGGTCACGACATCGGCGCCGTCGATCGTCGCCGTTCCCTGGTCGGGTTTCAGCAGGGTGCAAAGTACGCGCAACGTCGTTGACTTGCCGGCGCCGTTGGGGCCGAGCAAGCCGGTGATCTTGCCGTCCCGGGCGTCGAAGCTCAGGCCGCGGACCGCATGGACCTCGCCGAATGACTTGTGAATGCCGCAGGCCCGGATCATTGCGCCGGACCTGAAAAGTCGAGAAAGAAAGGCATCACGAAACTTCGGTCCATACATTGCGAATCAAGCGAAGAAAGATCGGCTGTTTCGATGAAGTCGGCGACGATGTCAGGTACGCAGCCAACGTTGATTTGCCCGTGGCCCTGCTGCTCGCCGATCAGGTGGGTCGCGTTTTCCATTTCCGCCATGGCGAGCGTGGCCCAGGCCGGCGGCGTGATCGGGTCGGCCGTTCCCGAGAGCAACAATACCGGAAGCCCGGTCGCCAGCGGCGCCTTGAATTCATCGTCTATCGGGCCGACCGGCCAGATCGAACAGATCGCTTCGAGCGCCTCGAGTTGCAGCGGTCCCATGTAACTGGCGTTGAGCAAATTGTAGTTGATCGCAGCGGAGTCATAGAACGGCGCGTCCTCGGTGCACATGACGCTGTTATGCATGCCGAGCGACAATGAGTCCATCAGCGAGATCGTGGTCATCAGGTATTGCGCCGCGAGCGGCGCGAAGCGTTGTTCCCCCGCCTCGTGCACGAGCAGCGGAATCAGCGCGATCGAATTCGGGCTGTAGGCCAGCAGACGAATCGCGCCGGCAAACTCGTTGCGGCCGAAAGTCAGCGCCTCGGGGCGGCCGTTGTTGGGATGCGGGACTTCGATTTCGACGGGTGCGTCGGTCAGCGTCTCAACAACGCGCTGAAAAGTCCTGTCGATTTCCGGGAAGCGTTCGTCGCATTCGGCGTCTTCCATACAACGCGCCAGGATATTTTCCACGGCTTTTTGACTTTCCGTGGCGATTTCAGGGCCAAGCGCCTTTTGCGGTGCCGCGACGCCATCGACAATAATCGTGCGCGTCGATTCCGGATATCGCCGGGCGAAGTGCTGAGCGACGCGCGAGCCGTAAGAAACGCCATACAGGTTCAGTTGCGTGTAACCAAGCGCTTCGCGGACGGCTTCGAGATCCCGTACTGCAACGCTCGTGGTGAAGAAGCGCGGGTCGTGGGGCAGTTGATCGAGGCACATACGCATGTATTCGATCGTCTGTTCAGTCGAATATTGGCCTTCGACGATATCGTCATCGAACTCGCAATCCATCGTTGCCGACTGCCCGGTGCCGCGCTGATCGACGAGCAGAATGTCGCGGTCGCGCCGCACGCGTTCGAAAGCACCGGCAAAAGTCGCATAGAACTGCACGGCGCCCTGGCCGGGACCGCCCGCGAGCGGCACCAGCGGGTCGGGTTCGGGCGTGAGGTCGAGCGCCGGCACAACGGCGATCCTCAGTTCGATTTCTCCCCCCACCTCACCGGAAGGGTCGAGCGGCCGGACAAGCGTCGCGCAGCGAGCCTGCATGCCGGGCATGCCCGGGCCGGCGCTGATTCTGCAGTCCTCAAGTTCGACCGGCTGGGCTTTCGCGAAAGTTGAAAAAAGCAGCGCCGCCAACGGCAGGAAATATCGGATCATGTGCAGTCCCGGGGTTACTTCGATTCGATCCAGGCGTCGATCTTGGCTTCGAGCAGGCTCAGCGGCAGGGCGCCGTCCATGAGCACCTGGGTGTGAAACTCGCGCGCGTCGAAGTCCTCGCCGAGCGCGGTTTCCGCCCGGGTGCGCAATTCCCTGATCTTGAGTTCGCCGATCTTGTAGGCCAGCGCCTGGGAGGGAATCGCGATATAGCGTTCGGCTTCGCTGACCGCACTGGCTTCGCCCGATGCCGAATTCTCGAACATGTAAGCGAGCACGTCTTCGCGGGTCCATCCCATGGAATGCAATCCGGTGTCGACCACGAGGCGAATGGCGCGCCAGAGTTCGGCGTTGAGCGCGCCGAAATACTGGTACGGATCGGTATACAGACCGAGTTCCTTGCCGAGCGACTCGGCGTATAGCCCCCAGCCTTCGACGAAGGCCGTGTAGCCGCCGAAACGCCGTACGCTCGGCAAATCCTCGAGTTCGCGTTGCAGGGAGATCTGGTAATGGTGCCCCGGAATCGCCTCGTGCAGGAACAGGGACTCCATTTCCCACTTGGGACGCGAACCCACGTCATAGGTATTGGCGAAGAATATGCCGGGCCTGGAACCGTCGGGCGTTCCCGACTGGTACGAACCGTCGGCCGCCGAAGCTTCGCGGAAGGCTTCCACGGCGCGCACTTCGAACTGCGATCTCGGAAAAGTTTCGAACAGTTTCGGCGCCAGGCTTTGCACATGATCCGACATGGCCCGGTAGCCTTCGATCAATTGTTCGGGCTCGTCGTAATAAAAATCCGATTCGGTCTTCACATATTCGAAGAATTCATCGAGTTCGCCTTCGAACCCGACCTCTTCCATGACCTGGCGCATTTCCTCGTGGATCGACGCCACTTCGCGCAGGCCGATTTCGTGAATTTCCGCGGGAGTCAGATCGGTCGTGGTCGTATGCCTGACCAGGGTCGCGTACCAGTCTTCGCCGCCGGGCAATTCAAACAGCCCGACGCTCGCTCGCGCCCGCGGCAGATAGTCGTCGCGA
>JANQSV010000151.1 GCA_028279115.1 Pseudomonadales bacterium | reverse complement strand
CCATGATGATCGCCCGCTCGCAGCCCGCCGCCGGACTCGACGAGTGCTTCGAGTTGCTCGAAGCGCATGATCAGGCGCGTTACTCGGTTGCCTGGCTCGACTGCCTCGCGCGCGGGCCGCGCATGGGGCGCGGCATAGTCCATCTCGCCGAACACGAGGTCGGCGGCGAATTGCGCAATCGCGGGCGCCTGGGTCTGCGGGTTCCGTTCACGGCGCCGGGAAAGTTGCTCAATCGCCACAGCCTGTCGCTGTTCAATACGGCATATTTCCGCTGGCAGAACTTTCGCGCCGGAAGGAACCGCCTGGATCACGAAGCGTATTTTTTTCCGCTCGACCGCATCCGCGACTGGAACCGCCTGTACGGGCCCGCCGGCTTTCTGCAATACCAGTTCGTGTTACCCGCCGAGGCAGGCCGCGACGGCATCGCAACCGTGCTGCAGCGGGTAAGCGACGCCGGCAAGGGTTCCTTTCTCTCGGTATTGAAGAAGATGGGGCCTGCCAACGGCAACCTGCTCTCCTTCCCCGCCGGCGGTTACACTCTGGCGCTGGACTTCGTGCGCGAAGCGACGCTGTTCCCCTTGCTCGACCAACTCGACGCCATCGTGCTCGACCATGGCGGGCGCATCTATCTGGCGAAGGACGCGCGCATGAGCGAGACTGTATTCAAGGCCGGTTATCCGGACTGGGAGCGATTTCTCGCGATCAAGCAACAGGTCGACCCGGGCATGCGTTTCCGCTCGGCGCAATCCGACCGCATCGGCCTGACGGGACCGGGAACATGAACATTCTCATCTTCGGAGCGACATCCGCGATCGCGCAGGCGGTGGCCATGCGATACGCCGCCGCCGAAAATCGCTTTTACCTCATCGCCCGCAATGGGGAGAAACTGGCGGCGCTGCATCGGCGGCTGATCGATTCCGGCGCCGGCGAGGTTGAAACAGCGCAAGCCGACCTGGCCAGGCTCGAAGATCATCCGGCATTGATCGAAGCCGCATTTGAATGGCTGCAATCCGTCGATCTCGTCCTGATCGCTCACGGCGCGCTGCCCGACCAGGCGCGTTGCGAGCAGGACGCGGAAGCCATGCTTGAGGCGATAAACGTAAACGGACTAAGCGCAGTGTCGCTGTTGACCGAACTTGCGCCGCGGATGCGCGAGCAGGCGCACGGCACGCTCGCTGTGATCACCTCGGTCGCCGGCGACCGCGGCCGGCCGTCGAACTACGTCTATGGCTCGGCCAAGGCGCTGGTTTCGGCGTTTCTGCAAGGATTGCGCGGAAAGCTTCATGGCGCCGGCGTACACGTCATCGACATCCGCCCGGGCCTCGTGGACTCCCCCATGACGGCGCATCTGGAAAAGAGTCCGTTATTCGCTTCGCCCGAGCGAGTGGCCGGCGGCATCGTCCACGCCGTGGCCCGCAGGAAACACACGGCCTACGTACCGGGCTATTGGTATTTCATCATGGAAATCGTGCGATTCCTGCCCGATGCAATCTTCAAGCGGCTGAATTTCTGAACAGCATGATTATCCGCGAAGCGAACGAACGGGACTTCGAACAAATCTGGCCGATCTTCCGGGTCATCGTGGCCGCCGGCGACACCTACGGATTCGATCCCGACACGACCGAAGAGGAAGCCCGACGGCTGTGGATGGAACTGCCGCGCAAGACCTTCGTCGCCGAGCACAACGGCAAGGTGCTCGGCACCTACTATCTGAAATCCAACTTCGACGGACCCGGCGCGCACGTCTGCAATTGCGGCTACATGGTCGACCCGGCCGCCCGCGGCCGGGGACTCGCCACCGCCATGTGCCGGCACTCGGAGCAAGTCGCGCTCGAACTCGGCTACAAGGCCATGCAATTCAATTTCGTCGCCGCCAGCAACGAAGGCGCCGTGCGCTTGTGGGCAAACCTGGGATTCGACGAAGTCGGCCGCCTGCCCAGGGCGTTCCGACATCCCAAGCTCGGCTACGTCGACGCCCTGGTCATGTACAAGTTACTCACGCCAAATATCGTTGACAGAACGACCGACCGCACCCTTTCACCCGACAGGGAAAATCAAGGCGCAATGTTTATCGATGCAGACAGTAACGCGGTAAAATGATCGCTCCACAACCGTCGCAACGGGTGTCCGCGCAATATCGTGGCTACGTTCAATCTTGACATACTCCCGCCTCCGCAGAAAATTCTATGGGAATTACTCGCATCCACTCCACGGGATTTTGTGCTGTACGGCGGAACAGCGCTCGCACTAAGACTCGGACACCGCCAATCTGTTGATTTCGATTTTTTTTCTCGGAGCGACTTCGATCCCGATGAGTTGCGGCAACTCGTCAGCTACTTGGGTCAGGCAAGACCACTGCAAAAATCGGCGAACACTCTGACTTGCGCCCTCGACCTGGGAGGCGAAGTATTGGTTTCATTTTTCGGCGGTCTGAAAATCCGCAGCATCCAGAGCCCCGATAGAGCAGATGGGCCGGGCATTTTCGTTGCTTCGCTGCTCGACTTGGCGGCGACCAAGGCGGCCGTCGTTCAGGCCCGGCCAAGCGCCAAGGACTATCTGGACCTGAATGCCTTGCTGCAAGCGGCGGTCCCGCTCGAATCCGCGCTGGGAGCGGCGCAAGCCGTATACGGCGCCGAATTCAATCCTTTGTTGACGCTGAAGGCGCTTACCTTTTTCGAAGAAGGAGACCTTGACAAGGTGCCGGTTGAAGTTCGGCGCAACCTTGCGGCGGCCGTTGCGGCGGTGGATTTGAGCAGCTTGCCGAACTTTGAGCCGCGCAGCTGTCTTACTCCGGTTTCGGGAAAATGAGAATATGAATCCAAATCCGGAATTGCTGGCGGTGGCTGGAAAGGTCGTCTGGTTCAAGGCCGCCGAAGAGACGCTCGACGACGAAGTGTTCTTTTTAAACCATGCGATGACATTCGGTGACGTATCGGATGTGTTGTCGATTCGCAAGCACTACGACGACGACACGTTGCGGAATGCCCTGCGAAACGCTCATCCCGGAGTCTTCGACCCGCGTTCATGGACATATTGGCACGTGGTCCTCGGCATCGCTCCCGCCCCGGCGATGCCGACCCGCCGAATCCCCGGCGCGGAAGATTCCGCCCGCTTCCGCGACGGCCTCTCAATCCGCGGGCGAACCGAGGCCAATTCGAAATAAACGAGGGCACCGAGCGACGGCGACCGAGACAGGCTCCCTTGGCGGGCAAGCGCACGCGCCGACTGGGCGTGCCGAGAAACTTGATGTCCGAAGAAGCGCTTGCGTCGCTGGACGAGCCGCTTCCGCCTGAAGACCAGGCGGCGCTAGAAGGCCGAAATTCCGATACCTGCGGAATCGCAAAGCGGTAGTTTTCACCGATGCGGTTGCTGCTCGGTAGTCATGCCGGAGGGCGACTGCCAGCAATCGGCGCCGACTACCACCCTGCAGTAGCGGATGAAGAACATTGCAGAGCCAGACTTGCTCCAGTCAAAAAATTTTTGGCCGATTCCTAGGATTAATATCGGGTTGCTATATACTTCAGGCGTGACCCGAGGATTGATGGATTGACTCCCCCAATGTTGCAGACACCAGCGGACGACTTAAGGAATTTTCTGGGCGGCAAGCGGTTCGGCACCGTTCTCGCCGACCCCCCATGGCGGTTCACAAATCGCACAGGCAAGGTCGCTCCTGAACACCGCAGGCTGTCTCGCTACGATACCCTGTCAGTCGAAGAGATCGCGGCGCTGCCCGTGTCCGATCACCTGACCAAAGCCGCCCATTGTTATCTTTGGGTGCCCAATGCGCTGCTGCCATCGGGGCTCGAAGTCCTCGAAGGCTGGGGTTTCGAGTACAAGACGAACCTCATCTGGCACAAAATTCGTAAAGACGGCGGCCCGGATGGCCGCGGTGTCGGCTTCTATTTCCGGAACGTAACCGAAGTAATCCTGTTCGGCGTTCGAGGCAAAAATGCCCGTACGCTCGACCCAGGCCGAAGCCAAGTCAATTTCATCGCCAGCCGCAAGCGGGAGCATTCCCGCAAGCCCGATGAGCAATACGAAATAATCGAGAATTGTAGTTGGGGCCCATACTTGGAACTATTCGGTCGCGGCACCCGAGATAAGTGGACAGTCTGGGGCAATCAAGCGGCTCCTGACTACGAACCGAACTGGCCGACTTACGCATATAATTCCGCGATAACGACTCCTTGAATCTTCAGAAACTCAAAACGCGTGGTTTCGACGTGGAAGCCATAAACCATGTGCTTGCCTTGCTTGAGAACGACTTCCCAGAGCCCTTGCGTGATCTGTGTCATGTTCTGGCGGAATTTCGTATAGCCGACGTTGAACTGGTACAGCATGGCGGAGGAGAAGCCAAGTTCACTCAGCGTCTCAGGAGATCGCTAACGAAAATTGGGTGGACCAAGCGGAAGATCGAGATACGCAAAATTATTGATGGAGTCCAGCGGTCTTCACTGTCACACGAAATAGATCATGTACTGAAATCGGATAATGGCGCGATTGCCCTAGAAATCGAGTGGAATAACAAAGACCCATTCTATGATCGCGACCTCCAGAATTTTCAACGGTTGCACAGTGAAGGAGCTATCAGCCTTGGCATAGTCATTACGCGGGGAACATCTATTCAGAAAAACCTTCAGAAAATCATCGCCGAATGTGCGGTTAACCACGACGTGAGGGGAATACCGGACTTGGCTGTGCTGGGATTGGAGCCGACCAGCCGCCAACTCAAACTGATCGAGTCTGGACGTGGAGGATTCGTTCAAAGATGGTCGCACGCATTCGTCAAAGACAAGTTTGGTAGCGCAACCACTCATTGGGAGAAGCTTCAAGACCGAATTTCCCGAGGAGTCGGCAATCCTTGCCCATTGCTCTTGCTTGGAATCCCGGAAAGCTCGATTTATCAACAAAAGGAAGTTTCGTAATTTCGATAGACCGAATCATAGCGCCGTTACCTCCCTCGGCGGACGATGCTTACGTTGCAACCAAGTCGTAGCGGGTATTAAGTCGGGTCACTTAATTGAACTCACTCACCTCACCCGGTCGTAAAACCTGCTCAGGAAACGCTCCATTAACCGGTCCATGAACGGGCACGGATCGCCATCCCGGTTTACGATTCCCGCGCAGTGCCGCGCTGTCTCCTCGAATTCCTCCATGGACGGTCGCGGCCGCTACCTGGACAACATCTTCATCGAGAGACTGTGGCGTTCGCTGAAGTACGAGGCGGTGTATCTGCGCGAACTGTCCGACGGTTGCGCCGCCGAACGCGAGATCGGCGACTGAAAACCCGACCGCGAGGACATCCACCGATGCCTTTGGTCCTGGTCGGCATTGGCGTGTAGCCAAGAACACGACCGCCACCGAAAAGAATTCGGGGGGCCGACCGCGCCGCCTCACCGTCGAGCAACCCTGAAGCGGTGAAAATCTTCCGATCTCAATTGATCCTGTTGACCGGGGAGGGACCGAAGGAAAGCCAGGTTCCCTGATGGTGGGCGCCGCTGGCGTCTCCCCGGCTCCAGTCGCATACCCCCTCGCTGAAGATCACTTGCAGTTCCGCCCATTCACGCTCCGTCAGCGGCTGGCGGTAGTCGTCCCGGTTCACCGACCGCAAGTGGCAGGAAACGATATGGTTCGCCAACGGCGCGCCGGCCACATGGCGCGGCGTCGGATACGCGGGATACAAGTCGCCGCAGCGACCGCCGCCCGCATAGCTGAGTTCTTCCTCGATCTTGACCCGTTCCGGGCCGGTTGTATCCCAGCAGGCGTCGTTGAGTTCGAACGGCCGGTTGGCGGAAACGACTTGCCGTGGAGTCAGCGATGAGGTGTCGGCCTGGATGCCGATAATCCAGGCGTCCATCAGCTTGAACAGTTCGGCCAGATCGTCCTGGCCCGGTTCGAAACCCCATTGCCCACCGACCTGCATGACATGGTTGCCCGTGACGCCGTTGGCGATGCGCATGCGTTCCCGGGTCGAGAACTGATGCACGATCATGTGGATGTCGCCGTCCTCGGCATGATCGGTATAACTGCGGTAATCGATCACCGGGATTATGGCCAGACCTTCGCCGCCATAGAGGATGCGCCCGGTCTCGATGGCGCGCCGGCGGGCGAACGGGTCGGCCCGATGGCGTTCGAACACATGGTTCATGTCACGGTCGTAACCGCCGATGTCGCGGTTGAGATCGATGAACTGCCGCGCCGTGATGAGACCGGCATTGAACGCCCCAAGGCCGTATTGCACGCCGAAATTGTCAAGCGGACGAAAGGCGATGCCGGTATCTGGATCCTCTCCGTAAACGTTCACGGTATGGTCGTACACCGTAGCCCGGATACCGCCCTGGCCGGGCTGATACAGCACCGCGCGCAATTCGTCGATGCTCACCTCGCCGCCCTGGTCTTCGGGCAGCGCACCCGGCTCGAAAATGGGATCAAGCCTTGCGGCGCCGCGGCTCAAATTGGGAATCGAAGCCCAGGAGCCGAATCCTGAGACCGCCTGTTGCTGCTCCTGGCTGAACTCGCCCGGACTGAGCGCCTCGAAGTAATGGTGCAACAGACGCGCATCGGCTACGGTGAATATGGTCGCCGACGTGACATCGGGAAAACTCGCTCCGACGATGATGCCGTCGAAAACGCCGGGATAATTGTCGGCGGTCTGGTGCGACTGGTAGGAGCCGCCCGAGGCGCCGGTGGCGATGGTATAGACCGGCGCGCCGTAATGTTCGATGAAGCGTTCCTTGACCATGATATGGGTCTCGGATGCGAGCAGATCATTGCAGTTCTGGCCGAACACGTTCAGCGATGACGAAACCACCGCGTAACCCTGCTCGAACAAGCCCCGGCGCATGACTCCGCCGGTCAGCGCGCCTTGCTGATACCAGCCGCCGCGGCAGCCGCCGCCATGGGTATAGACCAGTTTGCCGTTCCAGCCGGCGCTGCGCCGCCAGGGGCCGGGTTCGCCGTCCGCCGGATCGTGCAACATGGCGATCTCGTACACCGCGCGATTGACCGTACCGGTTTCCACACGGACGATATAGGGAATCGTCTCGCCCCGGGTTTCGATTTCGGCGATATCGAAAGGCGCCGGGCCGCCGAATTGAGGTCGGTAAGGCTTGAAGCGCTGATCGAGCTCGCTCCAGTAAACGTAGTCAACCCGGGTTTCGATGGAACAGAACCGGTCGGACGGCTCGCCAAGCGATTCGTCCGCCACGATGCGGAATTCCCGAGTCTGGCAATAGAAGGGCTGTTCATGCGGCCCGGAAATGATCGGGCCGGTAATCGGCCAGTTGGTGATCGTCAGCCTGACAACCTCGTCGATTCCGGCCAACCGCGCGCTCAATTCGCTTTCACCCATTGGCAAGCCTTCGAGCAGCGCTTGCATCGTCCGGTCTTCGACCTGCCGGAATTGCCCGCTCACATCCATGCCGTTCAACTCGATTTGCAGATCGCCTCGCTGGAAACCCAATTCCTCGTCCGTTATCCGCACCGCCACAAGCGCATCGCCGCCCGTGACCAGCCAGGATTGGGTCGACAGCACCGCAAGTTCTATCGGTGGCGGGGCCGCTGCCGGATCCAGCGTGCCGCTGGTGCCGACGGGCTCGGTGCACGCGGAGACAAGCAGTACGGCAACGGCTGGCAGGAGATGCTGGCGGATCATGGCGGCGCTTCTCATTGCTGGGCGGATGAGTATTTTGGAAAGCTCTTCTTCAAACGTCAACTTCGTGTCCTGTTTCTTCATGGGTATCGAAACGACATCCACTTGTGCAGCACGTCGTCGGTAATTACCGCCGAGCAGATGGCCGGCACGGTCGAGTCGCCGCCGTGATCGTTGGGGCGATGGAAAAACATCGGGGCGCCGCGGCGCCCAGGGAGCCGGATTGCTACTCGAACACGAAATAGTCGCGCTCGAAGGGGATTTCGTTCTCGGCGACGACGGTCAGGGTTTCGGCGTCGAGCAGCCAGATGCGGCGCGGGCCGGCAATGACGGCCCGGGGCGTGTCGGCGTCGCATTGCATTTCCTCGATCAGCGCGCCGCCGGGGACGTCGAGTTCGGCCTCGCGCAGCACCGCGCCGGTCGCGGTGTCGATCAGGCGGAAGGTGGCGGAGGGGACGGGCTCTTTGGGGGTGGCTTCCCCGGTGGCGGATTCCTCCGCGGCGGGGTCTTGCGCGAGTTGCTGCAGCCAGCGGGAACCGCCGGCGAAGAGTATGTTCCGGGCGGGCGCGGGGGAGGCGAATTCGGAATCAATGGTATCGGCGGCGATGTCGTAAAGAGCGTATTCGAGTTGCGACGGGTCGTCCGCGATGGGACGGCTCGCCAGCGCCTTGCAATTCTTGGCGTGCAGGGGCGTGAGTTCGTAGCCGTCCTCGGTCAGCGCCGCGAGCGGACGGCGCGCAATGTTCGGCCCGCCCGCGGCCGGCGCGCTCAGCGCGTTGGCGGCGTCGGTGAAATACAGCGTTTCGCCGACGGCGCAGAAGGGCATCGTCAGGTCCATGTCGCCGATGTCCCAGACGTTGAGGACTTCCAGCCCGACCGGTTCCGCCCCGTCTCCGGACACGAACGCCTCGGGCGCGAAATCTCCGGTCAGGTGATACACCGCTGTGGCGCCGTCCACGTCGGAGGCGCGGAACAACGTGTCCTCGCGCAGCCAGTGGACCCATTGATCGGATCCCGCGTCTTCCGGTTCTTCCAGCGCGTAGTGATACGGCGGCCAGAGGAATTCGTGGTACCGCCTCAGCGAATAGTCGGGCGGCGTCGTCCGCGGCGCGTAGGAAAGCATCCGCAGCACCGCGACCGCGTTGGGGGCGCCGTCTTCCGGCACCGGCCCGGCGATCAGGGGCTCCCGATCGTACACGCTGACCAGTTCGTTGGTTTTGAACGCCGCCCGCCGGTCGCTTGAGCCGGGCAGCACGCCGGCAACCTGCCGCACGCCCGTCACCCAATAATTTCCCACGCGCAGAACCGTCCAGGATTCGCCGTCGAGCAACAGGTGGGAGGCGTCTTCGCCCACCACGGCGAACTGCCTGCACGCGCCCTGGGCCGGATGGGCAAGGCCGAGAAACACCGCCAACCCAAGAACTGCCGCCGTTAGTTTGGCGGATACCGATCCGCGAACAGCTTTGCCCAACTGGTTCATTCCGGAGCCCGCGGACCTGTTAATTCGCGGCGTGGGACACGCTCCATGTCTGCACCACCTTCGACCTGTTTCCGACAATGCGACACCCAAATCATGGTTTTACTCGGAAACATAGTAAATTCCGCCCCACAGTGACGGCACCGCCTTGCTCGCGACGATCTCAAGTGTGTTTGGGTCGATCAAGTAAAACGCATCCCGGTCCTTGACCAGCGCCCTCGGCGTTTCGTCGTCGCAGAGCATTTCCGTGGACAACAACCCCGAACCTGTCTCCAACTCCCTCTCAAGCAGCACCTGGCCAGTCGTGGTGTCTATCAAACTGAACTGGTTCGTGGGAGCGTCGATAGAGATAAAAGGTGCGCCCCCCCTTGTCGTGCGGAACCTGCCTTCTCGTCTTTGCAGCAGCAAACGGTTGCCGCCATCGTAAAGCAAGTACTCACTGAATTTTCGTATTGTGAATTCGGGGCCCAACGTTCCTCCGACTATGTCGACCAGCATCGCTCCCCGCATCGGGTTGTCGTCCGGCGTATCTCGGAACGCCAGCGCCATGCAGTTTTTCGTATGCGGCGGGACCAGTCTCAACCCTTCGTTCCGCAGGTCTTCCAGCTCGTAAGTCGTGCCGCCCCCTTCGTCGAACACGTGGACAATCCCCCTCCTGCCGGCGAAGTAGACGCTGTTGTCTATCGCGCAAACGGGTAATTCCAAATTTCCCACTCCCGGATCCCACCGCCGCAAGACATTGAATTCAACATCCAGTAGCTCGAAACCCGCTATGGAATGCTGATCCCGGTCGTAGATTTCCCGGATCAGGGTATTCTCCTGTATCCAGCCGGCCCACTGGACTCTTCTGTAGGGTGGAGGCATTGGTTGCAACTCCATGACCGGAACCTCGTTCTGGGAGCGCAAGTCT
>JANQSV010000126.1 GCA_028279115.1 Pseudomonadales bacterium | reverse complement strand
TTCACATCCATGTCCATGAGACCGCGGCCGAGGTCGACGAGGCGATCCGCGCGAACGGCCGACGCCCCCTTGCCCGACTCGAGGAACTCGGCCTGATCGGTCCGCGTTTTCAATGCGTGCACGCCACGCAATTGCTCGATGAGGAAATCGCGATGCTCGCCGCGGCGGGCGCCTCGGTCATACATTGCCCCGAATCCAATCTGAAACTCGCGAGCGGCGCCTGCCGGGTGGCCGACCTGCTCAAGGCTGGAGTGAACGTGGCGCTGGGCGCCGACGGCGCCGCCAGCAACAACGACCTTGACATGTTCGGCGAAATGCGCACGGCGGCCCTGCTCGGCAAACTCGTGGCGAAAGACGCCGCCGCCCTGCCCGCGGCGACAGTGCTGGAAATGGCGACGATCAACGGTGCGCGGGCGCTGGGAATCGATCGGGAAACCGGCAGCCTGGAAGCCGGCAAATGGGCCGACGCGGCCGCGGTCGATCTCGGCCGGCTCAATACCAGCCCGCTATACGACGTTTGTTCCCATCTCGTTTACGCCGCGCAATCTTCGCAGGTGAGCCATGTCTGGTGCGCCGGACGGCCCTTGCTCGCGGACGGCGGCCTGCTCACCCTCGACGAACAAGCCGTTCTCGCAGCCGCGGATCATTGGCGGGAACAGGTGCTGGAGCTTGCTTGAAACCTGGGCCTGAACGCGGAGCTTGAATGAAATGAGATGAAAAACCTCGATCCACAGGAAATCCGCAAATTCGAGGCGCTGGCGAGCCGCTGGTGGGATCCGAACAGCGAATTCAGGCCCTTGCATGAAATCAATCCCCTGCGCATGGGCTACATCGCGCGCATGGTCAATCCCGCCGGGAAAAAGGTCGTCGACATAGGCTGCGGCGGCGGCATCCTCGCCGAAACCATGCGCCGGCATGGCGCCGAGGTCACCGGCATCGATATGGCCGACGCCGCGCTCGCCGTCGCCCGGCTGCACTTGCGGGAAAGCGGTCTTGAGATCGACTACCGGAAATGCACCGCGGAACAACTCGCCGCCGAGGCGCCGGAAGAATTCGACCTGGCAACCTGTCTCGAAATGCTCGAGCACGTACCCGACCCGGGCTCGGTGGTCGAGGCCTGCCGGCGCCTGCTCAAACCCGGCGGACTCGCGGTTTTCTCCACCATCAACCGCAACCCCAAGTCATGGCTGTTCGCCATCGTCGGCGCCGAATACGTATTGCGCCTGCTGCCCCGAGGCACTCATGAATACGCGAAACTAATCAAGCCGTCGGAACTCGCGGGCTGGTGCCGCGCCACCGGCCTCGAACTCGAAGCGCAAACAGGTATGGGATATAACCCTTTCACTAGGAAGTATTTTCTGCAACGGAATTTGGACGTGAATTACATCGCCTGCTACCGCAAACCTGCGGAATCGAAAGCCGGATCCTGATGTTCGACTATCGCCCATCCGCCGATCTGCTTGCGGGCCGCGCCATCCTCGTTACCGGCGCCGGCGGCGGCATCGGTCGCGCCTGCGTCCTGAGCCTGCTCGCTCATGGCGCGAACGTCGTCATGTTGAGCCGCAGCCGACGGAAGCTGGAAAGCCTGTACGACGAAGCCGAAAAGTCCTGGCCGGGGAGAAGTTTCATCCAACCGGTGGATTTCAGCCGCACCGGCCCCGAAGACTTCGCCGCCGTCGCCGCGAGCCTGGAAGAGCGGTTTCCGGCACTGGACGGCCTGGTGCACAACGCCGCCGCGCTCGGACCGCGTTCGCCGATCGAGTTTTATCCCGAACGGCAATGGCAGGAAGTCATGCAGGTGAATGTCAACGCGGCGTTTCTGCTTACGCGCAACCTGCTGCCGCTGTTGGCGAAATCAGCCGATGCGCGCGTTCTGTTCACCGCTTCCGGGGTCGGTCGCGAAGGACGCGCCTGGTGGGGCGCCTATGGAGTGTCGAAGTTCGCCGTGGAAGGTCTCATGCAAACTCTGGCGCAAGAAGTCGGCACCACGACTTCGATCCGGGTCAACAGCCTGAACCCGGGCGGCACACGCACCGCGATGCGCGCCGCGGCCTTTCCCGGCGAAAAGCCGGATACCTTGCCGACGCCGGAATCGCTCATGCCGGTATATCTCTATCTGCTCGGGCCCGACGGACGGGACTTGCACGGCCGGGCCCTGGACGCGCAGAACTTCAATCCCTGAAAACGCCCGAAGAGATTCTGCGACAAAATGGCGGGATTGCCATTTTGTACGGCGCGCAGAATGACAATCAAGACCGCGTCATTCCGCGCGTAGCCGCGGAATCTCGGCGGCGTAGCGCCGAAGTTCGTCGATTTCCGCCTGTTTGAGTTCGTGGAACTTGCCCGCGGACACCGAACTCGGGATGAAGACGGGGCCGAAGCGCACCCGTTTCAGGCGGCTGACCCTGACGCCCTGGGTCTGCCAGATTTTGCGCACCTCGCGATTGCGGCCTTCCATCAATACGACGTGATACCACTGGTTCGCGCCCTCGCCGCCGAAAAAGCGGATATCGCTGAAACGACAAAGGCGACCGTCGACTTCGACGCCGGCGCGCATCCGCCGCAACATTTCGTCGGTCACTTCTCCAAGTACGCGCACGGCGTATTCCCGGTCGATGCCGCTGGACGGATGCATGAGGCGGTGGGCCAGTTCGCCGTCGTTGGTGAACAACAGCAGGCCGCTGGAATTCAGATCGAGCCTGCCGACGGAAATCCAGCGGCTGTTGCGCAAAGGCGGCAGGCGGTCGAATACGGTGGGGCGTCCTTGCGGATCGGAACGAGTGCAAACCTCATTTTCCGGTTTGTTGTACAACAGCACCCGGCAGCGCGGTTTTTGCTTCCTGTCCGATCGGATTTTTCTGCCGTCGACGGCTATCCGGTCTTCCGGCTCCACCCGATCCCCGAGTTTCGCAAGCCGACCGTTGACCTGCACGCGACCGGCGCTGATCCATTCCTCCAGCGTTCTGCGCGAGCCAAGGCCGGCGCGCGCCAGCACTTTTTGCAATTTTTCGCTCATGACTTTGTGGCTTCGATCCGTCGCCGTCGGGCTGAGGCTGGTGCAGCGGACGCCGTAAATACATCCTTGTAGGCTTCGGGCTCGACATCCATGTCTCGCACGCCCGCTGCACCAGCCTCAGCCCGACGGCGACTCACATTTTGCGGGACCGACGAATCGTCATTCCGCGCGGAGCGCAGCGGGATGATTCGGGGAATCTTCTCCTTCGGCGGTTTCATTTGAATCGGCGAACAGCTTCTGTACGGTTTCATCTAGGGAATCTTCGGGCAAGGCTTCTTGCAGGTTCTTTATTTCGGACAATGGCGGGAGATCGGACAGGCTTTTCAGGTTGAAATGGTCGAGAAACTGCCGGGTGGTGACGAAAAGTTCCGGACGGCCCGGGGTTTCGCGATGCCCGGAGATTCGGATCCAATCCCGGTCCAGCAAGGTGCGGATTATGCCGGTGCTGACGGAAACGCCGCGAACCTCTTCGATATCGCCGCGTGTGGCCGGCTGCCGGTAGGCGATGAGGGCCAGGGTTTCGAGCAGGGCCCGGGTGTATCGCGGCGGCTTTTCCTCCCACAGGCGGTTTACCCAGCCTGCCAGTTCCCGCCTGATCTGCAGGCGGTAGCCCGAGGCGACTTCCTGCAGTTCCACGCCGCGATGCTCGCAATCGGCGGCGATGCCGGCGAGCGCCTGTTTCAGTTCATCCCTGCCGGGCCGGTCCGCCTCGTCGAAGACCGACCTGATTTCGTCGACGGAAAGCGCACGGTCAGCCGCCAGCAACAGCGCTTCCACGATCGACTTGAGTTCAGGGTTCACGTGGATTCCTCTTTGCCGGGCTCTTTCCCCGCCAGGCGCAGGTGAATGGGGCCGAATACATTGGATTGCACGATTTCCACCATTGCGCCGCGCATCATTTCCATGATCGCGAGAAAAGTCACCACCACGCCGAGCCGGCCTTCGCGCGGGTCGAGCAATGATACCAGCGGTACGAAGCGGTTCTTTTCCAGCCTGCGCAGCAGGTGGCCGATCTTTTCTTCCGTCGAGATCGGTTCGAGACTGACGTGATGATGTTCGAACAGCTCGGCCTGGCGCAAGGCGCCGGCCATGGCGGCGAGCAGGTCGGACAATTCCACGACCGGTTCGGGCACTGTCCGCTGGAATTCCGGCAGGCCGGCCCGGGCCTGGCGCAATTCCCGGTTCAGCCGCGGCAGATTGTCCAGATTCTCCGCCGCCAGCTTGTAGCGCTCGTATTCGAGCAGGCGGCGAATGAGTTGCATGCGCGGGTCGGCTTCCTCCTCTTCGGCGGTTTCCGGCCGCGGCAGCAGGATGCGCGATTTGATTTCCGCCAGCATCGCCGCCATCACCATATATTCGGCGGCGAGTTCGAATTGTCCCGCCCGCATCAATTCGATATAGGCCATGTATTGATCGGTGATTTCGGCCACGTCGACTTCGAGAATGTCGATGTTCCGACGCTTGATCAGGTAAAGCAGCAGATCGAGCGGTCCCTCAAAGGCCTCAAGGTAGACTTCGAGCGCGTTGGGCGGAATATAGAGATCGCCGGGCAACTCCTCGACCGCGGCGCCGGCAATATAGGCGACGGCCAGTTGCTGCTGGCTTTCCGGCGCCTGCGGCCTCTTGGGAAAAGACGCCGGTGTTTGGGGATCGGAGCCTGACATCGTGCCTGGTTTGGCGGCAAATCTGCCCGAGTACCGAAAATACTAACTTATCGGGCCATGCGATGACGACTACCAGCGATCGAGGCCCATGACGGCCCGCACCCGCTCCATGGTTGCACCGGCGGTATCCCGCGCCCGTTCGCCGCCTTCAACGATGATGGCGCGCACTTCGTCCGGATTGTCCTCGAAAGGCCTGGCGGCCTGGCGGATCGGTTCGAGTTCGCCGAGCACGGCTTCGATTACGGGCTTCTTGCAGTCGATGCAGCCGATACCCGCGCTCGCGCAGCCTTCGCGCACCCATTTCCGGGTCTTCTTGTCCGAATAGACTTCGTGAAATTGCCAGACCGGGCATTTGTCCGGATCGCCTGGGTCGGTGCGGCGCACTCTCGCCGGATCGGTCGGCATGGTGCGGATCTTTTTCTCGACCGCCTCGGGCGCTTCACGCAAGGCGATCGAATTATTGTAGGACTTGGACATCTTCTGGCCGTCGAGGCCGGGCAACTTCGTCACCTTGGTATGCAGGGCCTCGGGTTCGACTAGAACAGGCGCGCCATACATATGATTGAAGCGGCGCGCGACTTCTCGGGTCAATTCGACATGGGCGGCCTGGTCGCCACCGACGGGAACGTACCCGGCGCCGTAGATCAGAATGTCAGCCGCCTGCAGCAAGGGATAGCCGAGGAAGCCGTAAGTATCGAGCGACTTGCCTTCGAGCCTGGCTTGCTGCTCCTTGTAACTCGGCACCCGTTCGAGCCAGCTCAGCGGCGTCGTCATGGAGAGCAGCAGATGCAGTTCGGCATGTTCGGGCACGGCCGATTGCAAAAAAATCGACGCCGACTTCGGATCGATTCCGGTCGCGAGCCAGTCGATCACCATATCGACAACATTGTTGCCGAACAATTCGGTGTCGCCGTAATCGGTCGTCAGCGCATGCCAGTCCGCGATGAAATAGAAGCACTCGTACTCGCTTTGCAGTCTGGCCCAGTTCTTCAGCGCGCCGTGGTAATGTCCGAGATGCAACTTGCCCGTGGGCCGCATGCCGGAAAGCACTTTTTTCGGTCGATGCTGTTTTTGTGGATCTTGGTCATTCATCGCGCTGCCGCCCGTCTCTCCGGATTCAGGTTCAAACAAAGGGGCTGATGTCGCCCTTGCCTTCCCGCAGCACCACCGGAGCCCCTTCGACAAGATCGATCATGGTAGTCGGTTCGATGCCGCAGGCGCCACCGTCGATGATCAGGTCGACGAGTTTGCCGACCCGATCCCTGATCTCGTCGACATCGCTGAGCGGGCCGCTGTCGCCGGGAAGTATCAGGCTTGTGCTCATGATCGGTTCGCCGTGCTCGGCCAGCAGCGCCTGGGCGACGCTGTGTTCGGGCACGCGCAGACCGATGGTCTTGCGTTTCGGATGCATCAGGCGGCGCGGCACTTCCGGGCTCGCCTTGAGAATGAAGGTGTACGGGGCCGGCGTGTGAGCCTTGAGAATCCGATAGGCGCTGTTGGGGACCTGGGCGTAGCTAGCCAGCGAAGACAGATCGCTGCATACCAGCGTGAAATTGTGCCGGTCGCCGAGCTGGCGGATGCGGCGGATGCGGTCGAGCGCGCTCTTGTTGCCGATGTTGCAGCCGAGCGCGTAGGTGGAATCGGTCGGATAGACGATCACGCCGCCTTGCTGCAATTGATTGACAGCCAGTTTGACGATGCGGGCGGATGGATTATCCGGATGGACCTTGACCAACTGGTTCATGACGCGCCTGAGTCGAAAAACCGCGCATAATGCCACATTCCGCCAGAGGGACCAAGGATGCTGGAGTGGCCTCGAACCGCCGCTGCCGCGATGCGGGTGTGCAGCGGACGCCGTAAATACATCCATGTAGGCTTCGGGCTCGGCTATCCCTGCCTCGCACGCCCGCT
>JANQSV010000104.1 GCA_028279115.1 Pseudomonadales bacterium | reverse complement strand
GGCGGGTCGAGGCCACCAAACCCGCATTCGCGGATTAAGCGCAAGTTCGGGTTTTATCGGTTAGTGATTTGTTTTAGAATAGCCGCCTTTTTTGTCCGGGCTGGCGCATGCCGCCGCAAAGCGATGATCCCGGCAGTTTGATTTCGACAGGAACTGATTATGGTAACGATTCGTCTGGCGCGTGGCGGAGCGAAGAAGAAGCCGTTCTATCACATCACCGTCGCCGATATACGCGCGCCGCGCGACGGCCGGTTCATTGAACGCATCGGATTCTTCAATCCCGTGGCCCGCGGTCGGGAAGAGCGCCTGCGGCTGGATCTTGAGCGCATGCAATACTGGCAATCCCAAGGTGCGCAGCTCACTCCCAGGGTCGCCACCCTGGCCCGGAACGCGCAAGAGCACGCGCAAGCCGAGAGTTCGCAAGAGCACACGCAAGCGGCAGCTTCCTCCGAAAGCTGAACTGCGTCGACCCGGGCCGGCCCCGCATCGTCATGGCCAAGCTTGTCGTAGGGAGGATTGGCCGGACGCATGGCGTCAAAGGCTGGGTGAAGCTGCAATCCTGGACCAGTCCCGCGGAAAATATCCTCGAATTCGCCCACCTGCTGGTTGAAACGGAAAACGGTCTTGAGCGTTTGCGCATCGACCACAGCCGTTGGCAGGGCGGCAACTTGCTGGCGCATTTCGAGGGCTATGACGAACCGGAACGCGCGCGGCGTCTCACCGGATGCGAAGTAGCGGAGGAAGCTTCCGGGTTGGCCGAACCGGAAGCGGGAGAGTATTACTGGCATCAGTTGCAGGGATTGCGGGTGATCAATTTGGCGGGGGAGAACTTCGGGCGGGTCGGTCGCCTGCTTGAGACCGGCGCGAACGATGTGCTCGTCGTCGAACCCGGAGCCGGCAGCATGGACGACCGCCGGCGCCTGATTCCCTTTGTCGAGGAACAGGTGGTGCGCAAGGTGGATCTGGAAGCCGGCGTGATCGAAGTCGATTGGGGCGCGGATTTCCTGACGGAGACGTGACATGCGGGTCGATATCGTCACGCTGTTCCCGGCAATGTTCGCTGCGCTGAGCGAATACGGAGTGACAGGCAGGGCGGTCAGGCGGGGATTGATCGAACTGGCTTGCTGGAACCCGCGCGATTATGCCCGCGACCGGCATCGGACGGTGGATGACCGGCCTTTCGGCGGCGGATCGGGGATGCTGATGAAGACCGCGCCGCTGCTCGACAGTTTGGCGGCGGCGCAGCGGGAAGGCGGGGGCAGGGTGACTTACCTGTCGCCCCGGGGCCGGCGGCTCGACCACGAGACAGTGGCGCGGCTGGCTTCGATACCGAAGCTGGTGCTGCTGTGCGGTCGTTACCAGGGCGTCGACCAGCGCGTGATCGACAGCGCGGTCGATGAGGAAGTGTCGCTGGGAGATTTCGTCATCAGCGGCGGCGAACTGGCGGCGATGGCCTTGATCGACGCGGTTATCCGCCTGTTGCCGGACGCGCTCGGCGACGAAGACAGCGCCGGGAGCGACAGTTTCGCGGACGGCCTGTTGCTGGGGCCGGAATATACGCGGCCCCGGGAAGTGGCCGGAAAAAAGGTGCCGGAAGTGCTGCTGAGCGGCGATCACGAGGCGATCAGGCGCTGGCGCCTGATGCAGAAACTCGGCACGACCTGGCGCCGCAGGCCGGATTTGCCGGCCGGCCGGGGAATGGGCGAAGAGGAAAAACATCTGCTGGATGAATATCGCGCCGGCATGAACGAGAACT
>JANQSV010000077.1 GCA_028279115.1 Pseudomonadales bacterium | reverse complement strand
GGCGGTCAGGCCGGCGCACCTGGACCGTGTAAAGACTGCCAGGGAAGCCGGCAACATCATTGCCGGCGGTGCGATTCTGGACGAAAACGGCGAGATGATCGGTTCGACGATCTATGTCGAATTCGAATCCCGGGAAGCGCTGGACGAATGGATTGACCAGGATCCCTATGTCAAGGGCAATGTCTGGCAGGACATTACGGTCGTTCCCATTCGACTGGCTGTCACAGACTGATACTGTTAGTTCAACTCAAGGAGGCCAAGGTCGTGGTGCAAAATAGAGACAGTCACGCGAGAATGCAGGAAACCATTGCCCTGTTGAAGATACTCGCGCATGGGAAAGAACAGATCGAAGCGGGCAAAGTGCAGGACGCGGCGGATGTAATAGCGAGTCTCCGCGCACAGCGCTAGCCGGCTCCGATGGTCACCTGCGCTCCAATTCTTCCTCCAATGCGTCCAGAAATCCGCTTGGATACTTTAATTTGCCTTCCCGCGCTCGACGCGTGAACCCGGTCAGTGCTCGTTTCGAAAGATCCGGCCACTTCTCAGTCGCAAATGCCGAAAGTCGACCTCGTCGGTTGTCCACCGGATACTCCGACACGTTTGCCACCATCCGTCGGTCGCCCATGTACCATGCCGCGTTAGGCCAACTCTCGCCGCTTATGAATTCGCAGTCTTCCCCGCTATCGTAATCTCCCGGCACATTGAGCCGATTTCCGATCCATTCCGCTATTGGTACGGAGATCGCATTTCCGACCAGACGCCAGCGACTGCGACCATCCCTTACGTTTCTCAACACGGATGTCCACCTCGCCGGGAAGCCTTGGAAACGTTCAATAGCTTCTATTGTCGGCGTGACCACGCGGCCGCTTGGCAAGAGTACCCCTGGGGGGGAAGGTATGCCTAGACCTGAACCAGCTTTGAGCGGGGGGACTGCGTCTGCCGTCAAACCATGTCCAGTCCGGCCTTCGGTCCAGAAGAATCCGATAGGCTTGCCAAGGTCTGGCGCAGGCCAGTTCCTACTCGGCGTATCGTCTGCAAATAGCACGTCACGGGGGTCGCCATTAAGAGTGGCGACGATGAAAACTCTTCTGCGCCGTTGCGGGAGCCCGAATGCGCGGCTGTCAACTACTCGCGAAGCCCATCGATAACCCAGTCTTTCAAGGTGCGAAGCGATATGCTCCATTGCCGCGCCACGTGCCAAATGCAACATGAAATAGACATTCTCTATCACCACCCACGGTGTTCGGCGTACTTCGAGCAGCCGAAAAAGAGCGTTCACCACTCGCGACTTGTCGCCGTCAATACCTTGCTTCAATCCCGCCATCGACAAATTCTGGCAAGGAAATCCTGCGGTGACGATTTGCGTCTCTTCCGGCAAGGCCGAGAGCTTGACCGCGTCGGCATCGACCTTCACACTGCGAAACCGATGCCGGATTACGCGCAAGGCATCCGGATCTATTTCACTCATCAACAGGGTTTGATGGCCTGACCGCTCGAATCCCAACTCGAAACCGCCAATGCCAGCATACAGCCCCGACACCATCATCGAACAAACCTCCACATCCGCCGTCGGGACATCCAACCGCTCCTTAACTATCGGCCCGCAGGGAACTCCAATTCCTTCCGCCCTTAAGGCAGATGTCCAAGACTCCGTTGACGTCCTGCACAACCTATGCGGTATATACACAAGACCGGAATTGGTCAAACGCCTCCTTGATCGCGTCGGCTGGACTCGCGAAGCCGATCTTGCCAACGCTCGCCTGCTCGAACCCGGCGCGGGTGACGGCGAGTTCCTTATTGAAGCCGTCAGACGCCTCGTCGCCTCGTTCATTCGATACGGCCTGCGCCTCGACATCAAGTCCCTTCGCGACCGCGTGTTAGCCTACGAATTGGCGTCGGCAGAAGCAAACAAGGCCAGATCGCGCATTATCGCCGAGATGAAGGACTTGGGTGTCCACCACATAACCGCCAAGGCATGCGCGCGCGCATGGGTGAGGGCTGACGACTTTCTCCTGGCCGAACTGCCCCATCCCGGTTTTACTCACATCGTGGGCAATCCACCGTATATCCGCTGGTCCAAGCTCCCCAAGGCAATGTTGAAAACTTACGCGGAGAAGCTACCAGGCACGATTGCGCGCGGCGACCTGTATTTACCGTTCCTTCATCGTTCCTTCGAACATTTAGCCGTTGACGGGCGCTGCGCCTTCGTCTGTTCGGACCGTTGGCGCTATACCGTCTACGCCAAAGAATTCCGCAAGAAATGGTTAGCCTCCATGCACATCGAAACCGAGTCTGCCGGCGAACCTGCGGAGGCTTTCGTCCGCGATGTCTACGTACATCCGGAGATTCTCACTGCAAGACACCGCAAATTCTCCAAGCCCCAAATAACAAGGCGGAAACGAGGAGGCAAGACGCTCGCCGAACTCGGTTGCTCAATTCGCGTGGGGCCCGCTCTTGGCGTAACGCCCGCATTCGTGCTGGAACCGCATGAAAACCATGTCGAACCTCACCTGCTGCATCCGTGGGTCGATACTTCGGAAGTATCGGCGGGTCGGGTTGATTGGTCCGGACGCCACGTAATTTCGCCTTACGACGAAACTGGCGCCCTCATCGACCTGAAGCAACATCCGTTGTTTGAAGCGCACATTCGCAAATTTGAGGAGCGTCTTCGCGCCCGATACATAGTACGCAACGGAGGAGCTTGGTATCGCACGATTGACAAGGTTAAAGCCGTCGACTGGTCGCCGCCAAAGCTGCTCATTCCAGAGGTTGCCAAGACCCCACGAGTCGCTATTGATCGAAGTGGCGCGATACCATCCCATGGTCTCTATTGCGTTTTCTCCCACGAGGCCGAGATTGAGGACATTTACGACCGTCTCCGGGACGGCAAGCTAGCGAAAGCTCTCGCCCCGATCGCGCCCAAGGTCAAGGGTCAATATACACGATGCTACCGGCGCTTCTTGGAAATGATTACCATTTGAACAACTATGCGACCTGCACGTTCAGTATATTCCTTGTGAGATTATGATACTCTCTGCTCTTACTCGAATTGCCATTGAATGCTCGGCTAAGAACGTTGATTACGCCCCTCGGATAACCGTGCATAGAGACGATCATCACCAAAAACCTGGTTACTGGATCTTTACTTGGAATTGGTAGCGCTGGATAAGATGATGGAAGGTGATCTAACACTCCTTTTAGCGAAACTCGCCGCAGACAAAGCGAGTTACTCAACTGCATATGGTCGTAACCATGTGTCGTTCCATTGTCTAGTGACGCTGGCTCAAACCGAAATGCAAATGTGCATGGAGAACTTTTTTCCAATAGCACCACCAGATCGAAAGACAAATCCGATGAATCTTCAGTTGCAGTCCAAGGCAAAAAAAATGCGGCAGTTATATTACTAATTTCACATGGCATCGGAATTAGCTTCGCTCTATTGCCGTTACTTCCGGCGAGTTTGAACGGATTGGCGGCCGCATTCTGAGCATTCCACACACTGTCTACAATCTCAACTCCAACCCGTTCCTGCGTCTCATCCTGAAATTTTTTCGACTTATCATTCCAGTGCTCCCACCCAAGTCGTGCGTAGTTGCGAAGCAAATCTTGATCTATACTACTCATAGTTTATTAAGCTTTTCCAATGATTCTGCCTGGTGGAGAATATTTGAAACCACTAAGATTAGTGATATATCTTCTTCTCCACGATCCATCAATTTCCGCTTCAAACTCTTGCGGCGGATCCTCTGCATCCGTATTACTTACAAAATGCGAGACATCCTCGCAGAATAGAGCGGCCGGCCAACTAACATTTCTGTCAGTAAAGAAATGTTCGACAAGATCATCATCAGACTTCAGGCGGGGCCACCAAAAGCACGGTCCAGGCACCCACATGTCGTGGCCGAATTGCGCTGAAGCAAGATGATTCTTGTATAGATTCTCATCCAGTCCGAAGGGCGACTTTTCGCTTGTAATTACAGCGTTCCAGCAATCGAGTTTTTCAGCGTTATCTCCTAGCAGAAATGGCATTTGTGCCAGTAGATGCGGTAGATCAATTAGAACATCTTGCGTTACCAAAACATCCCGCCGTAACCAGCGATCTACCTCATATGCCGATATTCGAAATACGGCGCTTCTCGCCAATTGGTCCCCTTCTTTGGCCATCGCATGCAACTCCTTAATTTCTTTGGGAGGCAATAGATGGCTCGATTCGAAAAAATCTTCAAATGTTGCATCCTGTATTCCGATGCCTGATGAAAACCGCGACTTTGCTCGTAGCGACAGATACTCATTTGCCGCCAATGGAAATTCCAACGCTTTCCATGCGGAAACTTGGAGATTATTTTCTACAAATTCAATTTGATTCTTGCGTCTTTGCACAGCATCCTTAATACAAGGCCAATACCAAGGAGCAAATTCGCCATCCGATTTACCACCCCATAGTCGCTGGTTAGACAAATGATTGGTGTTTAGCGCCAAGTCGGAAAAAGACTGATAGTCGCCGTACAAATACCTTAGATCGAAATCTACGTCATGGTTCTTGTTTAGCGAAATTATGTAGGAAACGTCGGTAAACGCTCGTAGATAACCAATGATCGACTCCGCTGTCAGCATTGCGCCACCCAATTCCAAATCGGTGAGATCGTTGTCGACTATCAGGACATCAAACTCACCAATCCAATTCAATTCTTTATTGTCAGCACTCGCACTACTTTTTAGAATAGCGGACACTGCGGAAAAGAATTTATTGGAGAGAAAGTCTGTCAGGCTTTTCTCTGATTTCGTATCAAAAAGTAGTACTATATTACCGTCGGATGAAATCTCATGAGAGGCAATCTCCTGAGAAACGATCTTTTGCTCAGTAGCCTTGGCATTGCTCTCATTGTCATCGAAAATCAGTATATTCATTTTCCTCATCCTTTCCATGAAATCTGGATTGCCGTGGAAAATCCTTCTGGCGGGTTAACGAAGGAAACGTCAGCACTCCTGCTGTTGGCAATCATACGCACGATTGCCAATCCAAGACCTTGTCCTCCAATTGCTATGGACTGATTCTGCGAACTTATAGAAATCCGCCGCTCAAATGCCTCGAACAGTATTCCGGCTTCTTCCGGTGGCATAGTCAACCCGACCCCCGTGTCGCTGATCCTAAGATACTGTCGCCGGACGTTGGTGGGTGATCCATCAAATCTGACAATTCGTATTTTGCAATCCAGCATCGCGTTCCAAGCATTGAAAAGCAAATTCTGGATAATCGCGCTCCATTCGACGAATGCGCCTACCGGAAAGAGTAAGTCGCGTGGGATCGAATTATAGTCGAATACTACGCCCGATAACCTTCGCTGAAGTATGCCGACAACTTGGCTCACAATTGTTTCCACCTTATGTCGCCGGGTCGCCTCGCGATCTTCCCGGTCAGCCAATGGAGAAATCAAGCCTCGAAACGCGTCGAACTGAGCCTGATACTCCTCCAAGGCTCTTACTGCTCTCTCGGTTTCCACAGATGGGGCCGATTCGGCAAGTTCCCGTAGCAAGCTCAGCACTTCCTCCAGGAGAGTCGCATTATTGGAAAGCTCGTGATTCATTGCCAGGGCCGCCATCCCCGCTGTAGCGAGCGGAGCAAGAAGCGTTGCGCGGCTGTCTATCGCTTTGGACTCTTTTTCTACCGCGGTGCGCACTGCCACAACATCCCGCCTGACATCCTGATATGCGACCTTAGGTATTTCGGTTTTGTAGCTATCGAGAGTCAACAAGGCGTTGTCCAATACTCTCGAAGGCCGTTCCTTACCACGCTGCTTTTGCGCAACATCGTCCGACACGGCCCGGTATCTGTTCGCATAAAAATCGAGTCCAAACCGAACCAGATCTCGAAGTTGCGCAAATGAACTATTCGGTGCCAGTCGGTCCCGGCCCGGCTGAATCCGCAGCCAATCGCTGCGGACCGGCAGCTTGTCCGCCACTGCCGCTTCATGATTGGTATCGACATCTACCGCACCGAAGATGCGACCTGGATTCGGCAGATCAAGCAGGTAGCGCGTCCCGGTTCGCAATCGCTCTGGGAGCAACTCAGATGTGATCAAGCGGCGACCTTGATCAACGCCTACGTTTAGCCAGTCGTGACCGCTCAGATCTTCAGATCCGTAGTAGGGGAGTCGGAAACCGGCATCGTAAACCGATACGCCACCGTGTGCTTTCAGATATTCACGCATTTCTCCGACGGACAGTCCGCCCGGTTGCCTACCCTCTGTTTTGAAAACAAGTATCGAGAAGCGTGCCCTGTTGAGCGCCGGTACATTGACGCTGTCGTCCATTAGAATCCCTTTGCCGTTGCCCTTGGCTGCCTCATCCGATTCTTCAGCCGAATCATCTCCATCATCCGTTTTGGCCGGTCTCCGAACTACTGGAAACCTGACCGTTTCACGATACGTTCGCGCGTCCCCAACTCCTTCTGGATAATCCGGTGCGAACTCAACCGTCACCGAAGCCTCACTTCCGCCCGACCTTTGACGCGCATCTTCCACCACACCGGTTATCCGCGCCTTCCAGTTATCGAAAAGGGCATTGTGCCGCTTATTAAAACGCTCGCGCGCACTCTCAATTTCAGATGCTTGCAGGTCTATATGGAAATCCAGAGCAGTCTTGCCCTTGGTCTTCCCTCTCTCATCCCGGAACGGCGAGCGGAGCATCCAAACATCACTGCCCAATTTTTCGAGCGCCTCGCCATCCCACAGTGATTTCAGTCCCGTGAGCGTTATTCTTGTTCCAAAGGGAGAGCCGTCCGCATAGATTGACGTTTCAGACGGGTCGTCCCATTCCACTTCAACGGTATGCAAATCCTCCCCACTGCGAATATTTTTCCAGTCCACAATAGCGTAGACCATCTTTTCGGGGTTTTCCTTGCAATTGCTCTCAAGCTCCATCTCCTCCGCCAAGAACTGAACCGACAATCGACCAAGACCCTTCGAGCCGGTCATTGGCCTCTCAAGATCACGCGAACTGCGTGTATCTGCTTTGTGCGTTGTTCCGATTCGCATCCAATAGTTGAGGAACTCGTCACGAGACATTCCATGTCCGTCGTCGGTGATCACGATACGATCATCTTCAAATTCGATAAGGCACGTGTGAGCATCGGCGTCGTAAGAATTCTTTACAAGCTCAGCCAGTGCGATGTGGGCTCGGCCAATTAGCCGTTCGCCCAATTCACGCAATAGCGCGGCGTCTACCGTGAAGGGTTTCGATCTAAGGTTTTTGCGCTGCTTCTTGTCAGGCATTTGGCTCATTCCCGGATACGCCCAAATAACAACGGTGGGGAGCGTGTGCGCTTACCTGAAAGGTCGGCGTTGCTAGTGTTTTCATCAGTCTCGTTGCCTACTTGCTCAGAACGTCTTCAAGCACTTGTTTCAGGGTATCTCCATTGGCCTCTAGCCGATAGACTCCTTCCTCATGATTGGTTTGCACGTCTTCGCTCACCGAGAGGATGTACGAGTGCAATCGCATTTCCGGCCTGTCGAGATGTTGTTCGATATCCTTTATCGACTTGTGCAATTCGATTTTCGCCTGGTTATCGCCATGCACCAGCCCTTTCGGGTCGAGGAAAATCATGTGGGTCTCGTCTTTCCCGATCAGCCAGCAGATGAAGTCCGGGTAGTACGCATCCTTGCCGTAGAATCCGGTCCCGGAGCGGGAGGCATTGCGAAGCAGGTACAACTCGAAATCGGTGATCGGCGGTTTACCGATCAAGGCCGTCAGTTGCTCGACAGTCTGCTTCTCGCCCTTGTTGAGCGGCAACGGTTTAACCGTTACCGGGGAATTTTCGTGCTTATAGATCACCGGAACATAGGCGTGGCGCGAAGGTGTAAGGATTTCCAAGCCGAGCGATGCCAGCTTTTGTGACTCCATTTTCTCGCAAAGGTCGTCAATATCGTCAACCAGCGTCCGCCAATCCGCTTGCCGCCCTTCGCTCACCTTGAGAAATTCGCTTTCGACGGCAACGGTGTATTCCTTTATAAGGCTGGCATTACCAGGTTGCAGTTCTTCGATTTCCTTGTTCGCCTTCTCCCAGTTCCACACGCCGTTTTTCCAGTTTGCCTCGATCAGCTTGCAGGCCAAGTCGATAAATCGATTTTCCTGTGTTCGGACATCCGCCATGGACCGTAACCGAACCGCCGCGGGCGGTGCTAACAGTTCGTACCAATCGTTATTGCCTATCAATTTGTCCACGAATCCGGCGTCCAATTCCAGATTGTGCATTTTTTGCCGCTGCTTGAAGGCCAGCAGCGATCGATAAATCCTCGACTTGTCGAACAAGGCGATGTGGTCGTCGAATTGGCAATGCCGCTTGTCGGGGTCTTCAATAGCTTCTTCGCCGCCTCCCACGGTTTGCATTTTCGAATACAGGTCGAGTTTTACACTCCGGCGGTAATTCGCGAGGCTCAACTTGACGCTGCTGCCATCGATCTCGAATGCCGCACCAGATTTGGTCCTGAGCATGGGAAGCCTTATATCGCCCGGAAGCTGGGATTTCACTGGAATCTGGAGCAGTTCCATATCCGACCCGATTTGTTCCTTGCCGAGCATCTCCTTGAATTTCCGCATGTAGTCGGCTCTCAGCCCGAAGATATTCAAGGTTTCGAGCAATCCAAGTTCCGCGCTGTGTTCCGGCGGTGGCGCATCGAGTTGCTTGTGGCGTTTCAAGCTGAAACCCAGGCCTTTCAGCCGGACTCCGCGACCAAACATCTGAATGATCTGCGGCCCCTGGCCAACGCCGACATTCAACAGCGTCATCGTGCTGACGCGCCAACTATTCCAGCCAGCGATAAATTTCCGTGCGCCGATGAGAATATTGACCGGCGAGTCGGGGGCATCAACGTTGCCGAATAACCGCTCGGCGAATCCGGCTTCACGATGGGTATAGGCATCGATGCCCGCATCGCCCTCCTTCAACAGTTTGTGAACTTCGGCGGGCGCACCGACGTTGATCACGCCGAAAACCTCGCCGTTTTCGCTGCTCTTAAGATGTAGTTCGCCTTGGCCCTGCGTCAGATAAACGACATGCAAACTGCCAACGCCGTGGAACAGTTTTTGGCAGAGATCTTCATACAACCCCATCGGAGTGAGCGCTTGCGATTTCAGCCAGCGCAAGCGCTCGGCAAACCAATCGCCGCCGGTGTCCGCCAGCAAGCCCGCGTCGCCGGAGAGCACGGCCGCAATTTGCGCTTCCACTTCTTCGCGGCGGTCGAGTACCCAATGCAGGAATCGTATGATCTCGATGATGTCGGTGCGGCCCTTCGCCGACAATTTGCCCGTCGCCGTGGTAACGGTATGCCCGAGCATGACCCAGAGCGGCCGCGTGACGTTGTAGTCCGCCCAATTCCGCCCAAGTTGCTCGTATACCTTGATTTGCTGATAAAACGCCAGCATCGCGCCGACTTGGTAGGCGCGCTGGTTTGCATCCTGCAAGCCGGTCGCTAAATTGGCAACGCTATGGTCCTTGCCGTAGCCGTCACGGTAGAAATGGCGGTAGGAATAATCGAAAAGCAGACACCTGCTGTAGTGACTCAGCAATTCTTCTTTGTCGACAATCTGGTTGAAGGTGGCGGAATACTCCAGGGTGAAACCATCGGCGGCAAGCCTGCCTCGGCGCTGCCGCGTGACCGCTTCGGCACCTGCCCGGCCCAGATGGCCTTCGTCGACTAGCACCAGATTTCGCGTACCGAGTTCGCGCACATCGACGACCACATCCTTAGTTTGGTCGCCGAGTTTGTGAATATCGATAATCTGCACTGGCTGCATGCCAGAAATTCCCGTGCCGGCATCCTTCTGAAATAGTCGGGCCGCGATTCGACTTTGCCCCAATTCGCCCAAATGTTGCGCGGACATGTCGGCATCGGGAGTCACCAAATAGATGTTGTCGATGACTCGACCGTATCGTTGAGCGTAATGCCGGTATTGCAGCAGATGCGCGTGCATGATCAAGGTCTTGCCCGAACCGGTCGCGCTTTGGAACGCGAGCGTGGCGAGGTCACCGGTTGCATAGTCGGGCAAGTGCCTGATGCTGCCGCCGTCGTTCTTGAACAGATTCAACTCTCGGCATAGCTCATCCGCGTCTTCAAACCAGCAATGCAGGTAGAACTCAGCCAGCAACAAGGCGATGTATTGGTGCGGCTTCCAGTTGCGAAGATGTCCGGCGCCGATTCTTAATTGCTCGCTGTGGGCGCGTATGTTCACGCCGTATTGCCGCAACGTGTCCGGGTCAAGCTTGTTTCCGGCGCGTTCGGCTATTCGGTTCAGCACCGGGTGCCATTCGCCACCCGGCGTTTCGTCGCGCAGATCGTTGAATTCCGCAAGCAGGTCGCGGGTGCTCTCGTAGCCGAAACAAGCGCAAACGTAGCGGTTCAGCGCCAGTTGGTTTTCCAGCACCAGGGCAGTTGGCCTTTTTTGCTTTCTTCGCGTCATGGGCAGGCAGGATCCTACTCGACTTCGACCGCGAACATTTTTTCGCGGAACACGAGTTCCAAGGCGCCCGTCGTCCAAGCGCCGCTTGACGGAGTGAGGCGACCCAATTCGTGGTCCCCGTTGACATATACGAGACTGGCATTGAATTCGGTAAGGATGCGCTCACCGTGGGTTTGGAACCAGGCGTTCAAGGCATCGTTGCCGGTGGTTTCGATGTCTCGCCACAAAATGAGGCAGCGCGTTTCTTGGGCGTCGATTCCCGTTATAACCAGCACCTTGTCAACGACACGGCGGGCGTGTACGCGCAAACCGATCAGAAAATTGAAGGTTTCGGGCAAATCAACTGCCACATCCCGGCGGGCGCCGTCGCGGACGACCGAGAGTGTATAGCCATTGGGGCGTGTGAAATCGCCACCGCACAAGCTCGCGCTGCTTGATGTTTCGTGAGACAACTGATAGCGCAAGGCATAATCTTCGGCCAATTCGGGATTGGCGGCAAACAGGTCGCCCGCATCTTGCAGCGGCTTGACTTCCAGGCTGTCGAGCGCATCTTCGTGGCTTTCCAGTTTTATATACTTGAAGAAATGCGATTGGCCTTTGCGGCTGACGGGCTTGCTGTCTTTCCAGTCGTGCGAGTAGGCGATTTTCTTTATTCGCGGCAGCAACACCGTTTCAAAATGGTGCCCCATCTCAACCATGATGTATTTGCGAGAACCTCCGTCGTCCCGGTTCAGGTTCATCACGGCATGGGCGGTGGTACCAGAGCCGGCGAAGAAATCCAGGATGCAAGAATGGTCTTGTTGCGCTCCTGCGACAAGAATGGAGTCCATCACTGCAAAAACGGATTTGGGATAAGAAAAAACTGATTTGCCGAATAGTTTCTTGATCAGTGCCGTACCATGTTCGACAGCGGAATATTTTGCATCGAACCAACAAGACGTGGAAACGACTCCGTCATCATGGGGTCGCCTTTTGTAGTAAACGAAATCCTGACCTGATCGATCTTTGCGAATCGAAATTTCACCAAGAGAACGCATAACCTTTTCCCAGCCCCATCGCCATGTTTTCTCCACACCATCTTCATTGTTAGGAAAGATGACGGTTTCCCCTGGTCGCGGTTCTTCCTCAACAATCCATTCCTCCTTTGATGGCTCCCAAGTCATGCGTGGAACTCGCGCTACTTGGCTCCCGATGAATATTGGATAGTAAAGATGCCTGCGAGCGGATCGATCAGAATTTGACCCTTCACGTCTTAAGTTTCTCCACTCGAATGGCCCTTCTTCATCGGTTTCCGAAAAGCGACTCATCTGGCTTTCCGAAGGCGGCAAACGACCGATTGAAGAATCCGAACTTTTGCCAGAATAAATCAGGTATTCGTGTGACACTGAATAACCCGTCTGGGTGGGACGACCTGATGGATTTGAACGAACTAGAATAGTGCCTAGCATTAGTTCGCCGAAAATTTCAGACAGCAAGAAATTCAGTTCTCTGTATTGTTGGTCATCAATTGCCGCAACAAGTACTCCCTTTTCCAATAGGAACGATCTACAAGCCTGTAGTCTATTCTGCATCAGTGACATCCAGGCAGAAGATTTGTATCCATTTTTATAGAGGATTGGCGACGCATCCGTATTGAAAGGTGGATCGATATATATGCATTGAATTTCACTGGCGTACCGAGTCTGAAGAAGGTTTAACGCCTGGAAATTCTCGCCGTGAACCAGCAAGCCGTCCAAGTCGTCATCAAGCGCGACGGGAGCTTCGCCATCCGCTAATGCGGTCAGCAAGCGGTCGATAAAGTCTTGGTCGAAGTGTCTCGTGTCAACGACCATGTGGGGATTGTCGTGCAGGAAACTGGCGGACAAGGGATTGGCGAAGTCGGCTGTCTTGTCGAGTGCGTATAATTCGATCCATTCCCTGACTTGTGCCTCGTTGGCGGAAATTTCTTCATGCAGGGATTCCGGCACCTTGTCCAAGGTGACGCCATAGTTCGTTTCCAGCACAAACTTCTTTTTCAGCCATATGGACTTGTGGAAATCTTCCAGTTGCGCGAGAAAATCGATGATCTTGCCGCCAAGCGAGCGCACTGCGCTCATCAGCACGAGCACGCGGCTCAGACGCGCCCCACTCTCGACGCAGTCCGGGTCGAAATCGTCGAGCGTCATGATCTCGGTTTTCAGGTACAGGTCGAGTTCCCGGCGCAGGAAACCCCGCAGATCCTTATGGATGAAATAGTCGAAACTGTTCTTGGCTGTATAGACGGCAAGATGTTTCGCCAGCACGGTTCGCCCGGGCTCGCAGTCGGTCGGAGCGGGCTGCGCTAGACTTTGCGCCCAGACGGGATCGAGTTTGGTCGCCAGCCGCAGAATCGACGCTTGCGTTTCTTCGTTGAGTTGGGGCTGTACGTTGTTTTTCCCCGGCAAGGCGGCGGCCTCGGTTTCGGTCAAGGGCCGATGATCGAAATAGATCACAAGCTGGTCGCCGTCGGCGGTGAGCGGCGATTGTCCTTCGCGCGTGGTCAACAGGAAGCGCCGGTCCTTGCCGCTATCCGCCTTGATATTGTCTTTCTCGGCGTCGGCGGCGGCGACTTCGAACCGCACCTTGGCGTTTTTCGGCCAGTTCTCGTGGCCAAATATGTAGGAGGCGAAGTTCTCCGCGGTCTTGATGTAGTACTGATCGGCGTTCGCCCAATGCAGTTTGACCTCTTCGCCGTTGTAGGGAATGAGATAGCTGGTGTCGCCGTTGGCCCGCATGCGCCGTAGCGACATGAAGTCGCCCGAATCGTAATAGCGGCTGAAGAATTGGTACAGGTGATTGTATACGTGCCCTTCGGTGGCGGCGTCTTCGGCGGCCGATTTGTGTTTGGCGCGAAGTTCGACGATTAACGGCGTTTTCTCTATCGTTTCGTTGTCCTGCCCAACTCGTTTGAGGTTGGCGATTTCCCTGGCGAGTTCGGATTCGAGCGATTCGACCAAATCGGCTTTCAGTCTCGATAGCCCGCTTTTCGCTTGGGGAAGCAGGTCGGTTGTGAGGAATGCCTCGATTTCGGCCGCTTTCATGTTCATGACGCGGTACAGGCCGAAATCGAGATCGCCCTTGTCGAGTTGGAACAGCTCGCGCAGCAGTTCCATTAAAAGTTTGAATTTCTCGCCGACCGCCCCGCTGGGGTGGCTTTGCTGCGGATTCGACTCCGCGGATTCTTCAGTCATTCCTATTTCCCATAAGCAGTTGCCGCGCTGCGCCGCCGCGGCTCGGGGTCATTCTGACGTAGATTCTGCGACTCCGCTACGCTCCGCGCAGAATGACAGAGGGGAGGCTTCGCTCCGCGCAGAATGACCACAACGGAATGTTACACAGATTTAAGCGTCGGCCAAGAAAACGGAGAAATAAGCGGCGATCGTGGTCAATACGCCGAAAATTACCGGCACGGATACTTCCACGGTGCCTTCGATTGCGGCTTCCTCCTTGGAAAAGCCACGCCGCTCGAAGGCGTGAATCCTCTCCCCTACGACAATGGCGTCGTCGACGACGATACCGAGCACAAGAATGAAGCCCATCACAGTCAACGAACTGATGCTAAGACCGGCGGCGGGAAACAGCGCAAGCGCTCCGGAAATGGCGATGGGAATGCCGGCGGCGACCCAGATGGCGACCTTGAAACGCAGGAAGAGCGCAAGAATGATGAGTACGAGCATGAGACCGGTATAGGCGTTGCACGCCACGGTGCCGATCCGGTCCTGGGTCGCGACCGCGGCATCCATCAATACTTCGAGACGCACGCCTTGGGGCAGATCGTCGACGTTTTCGTCCATCCAGCCGCGCACCTGCCGCGCCGCCCGCACGATGTCTTCCTCGCCGACCCGCAATACATCGATAATCGCCGCGTTGACCCCGTCGATTCTGGCGTCGAGATAGCCTTCCTCAAAGTCGTCCTGCACGGTGGCGATATCGCCCAGGCGCAATTGCGTGCCGTCGGAATACGAGCGCACGACGATGTCGCTGTATTCGTCGCCGCTGTAGACCTGGCCCTTGGTGCGCAGCAGGATTTCGCCGGAGTCCGCGCGGATCGTGCCGCCCGGCAGGTCGAGCGAAGCCTGGGCAATGGCGCGGGAAACCTGGTCAAGAGTCAGCCCGTATTGCCGCAAGGTGTGCTCGGGTATTTCGATGGAAATCTCCAGCGGCCGCAGATATTCGATATTGACGATGGAAACCTCTTCAAGGTCAATGAGATCGTTGCGGACGTCTTCGGCGACGTTTTTCAGGAAGTGATCGTCGGCATCTGAAACCAGGGCGATGGTCATCACGTTGCCGCTGCTGCTGAATGCGCGCACGATGGGCTTTTCGGTTTCCGCGAGGAAGGTGGTAATGGCGTCGACCTTGCCCTTGACATCGTTCAGCGATCGATTGAGGTCGGCTTCGCTGGTCGTCAATTCCACCATCGCGTCGCAACCGCCTTCCCGTGCCGTTGTCGTGAGACGCTGCATGCCTTCGGTGCCTTCGAGGGCTTCCTCGATACGCAGACAGACGCCGGTCTCGGATTCCTCGGGCGTGGCGCCGAGATAGGGAACGCTGACCTGGATTACGCCGACATCGATGTCGGGAAACTCTTCCTGGTTCAGATTGAGATAGGAGATCAGGCCGCCGACGAGGAAAATCCACATCAGCAAGTTGGATGCTACGGGATTCCTGACAAACCAGCTTATGGGAGTGCGCATCGGCGCGGGCTCAGATCATTTCCCGAACGGGCTGCACGGCCATACCGTCGACCACTGCCTGGATCGGCGAGATGCAGACAATTTCGCCCGGCGCCAGGCCACCGCTGATCAGCACGCGCTCTTCCTCGAAGCGAAAGATCTCCACTTCGCGGTAATACATCTTGTTTTCGGCATCGACGATGAGCACCTGGTTGTTGTTGCGGATCACCGCCCGCGGCAGAGCGATGATGTCGTCGATCTCGCGGCCGCTGATGGAAGCTTCCACGAACAGGCCTATTGGCAGAGGAATGGCGTTCTTTTCGCCTTGCTCATTTTCGACTTCTTGGGGCTGCGTAACGCGAACGATGGACTGAACCGTGTTGCTGTCCGGGTCGATGGTGGCTTCGGTGCGCACCATGCGGCCGAGCCAGGTGTGTCTTTGCCCGCCATAGAGCCCTTCCAGACGCACGACCGGCGCCACCCGGCGGTCGAGTTCGCCGCGGAAATCGAGCGGCACGTCGAGGTAGCCCAATTGGCGAATCGCCAGCGGCAGCCGCACTTCGACTTCCTCGGCGCCATACATCACCGCAATGTTCTGCGCCCGATTGGCGTATTGGCCGAGTTCCACCTGCCGTGACTGCACGATGGCGTCGAACGGCGCCCGCACTTCGGTCCGCTCAAGGTCGATCCGGGCCTGCCGGAGTTGGGTTTCGATCTCGTTGATCCGCGCGGCCGTGACATTGGCCAGGCGTTCGGCGTTCTGGATCTGGGACTCGCTTGCGAGGCGGCGCTCGCCGAGTTCGCGCAGGCGCTCGTATTCCGAACGGGCGTGCAATTCTTCGGCAATCGCCTGTTCCAGCGCGGCTTCGCTGCGGGCGAGCGCGATTTCGTAATCGCTGCTGTCGAGCCGCAACAAGGGCTCGTCTACGGCGACATATCCGCCCGCTTCGAGTTTCGGCGAAATCCAGGCCACGGTGCCCGCGACCGGCGTCGACAGGTTCACCGTCCGCGCAGCCTGCGCCTTGCCCTGGGATTCCACGAACAATTTCGTCGGTTCGGAGCGGACTTCCATGACGCGCACGGCGACCGGAACGATCTCCGGGGAAGCTTCGTCCAGCTCGGTCGGATTGGACACCAGCCAGGCGGCAAACAGGACGCAGCCCGCCAATATCCCTACCGGAAGCAATACTCGCAACATGTCGTCAGCACCTGGCTTTTTTCATGATTGAGCTTGTTTGATCCATGAAATTCCGATGTTCGTTATCTGAGGCATACGAACGAACCCCCGATTTCAGTTCTATTGGCGTGAATTCGACGGCTATAGGACCATTTGCCGGAGAATTCAGCAATGAATTGTTACAAAACGACTCAAATTTGCCCCGCACCGCCGGTCTTGCACCAGTACGCTTAGTTCAATCGCTTCCAGGAGCGCGACAGGGTTGCCTTGCGCGGAATTCAGGACGCGCATCTGCCGAAGGAAATCGCTGACCCCTGAATGGGATTTCTATCCGGTTCAATCAGATCTGATCTCGAAGCTCTGGATGGCGTATTCTCCAGGCAGGGTTCCCGGATCCAGTCTCAGGCGGGTAATCGGGCTCTCATCGTGGATGCTCAGCACTATTTCATTATTCCCTCTCACCAAATCGGCTTCAACTTTGAGTTCTTCAGTGAAATTGGCTTGCTGCTGTGTTGTATAAAACACTTGAAGTCGAGTATGTGCGGGGGTCTGAATTTGTATGTGAAGCTCCAAGGATAATTGAGGATTCGATAACCTCGGAAAGCTAAAGTATGGGTCATTGCCAGTTGCAGTAATCTTCAAATTTCCGGATTGAAAGTTATTCATCGTGACTTGATTTGTGGAAATACTATCTAGGATGAAATCTTTATCCAATGAGTAATGCACTGTTGTTTTTTCAGCGAAGATCTCTAGGCGTCTTGTCAATTCCAGTTGTTTCAACTGATCCTGTTTATAGAGCTCACTATCTGTTAGAACGACCTCTCCAGCCTCAAGCAATGCCTGTTCACGGGCAGGTGAAAGTGAATCCGTATAAATTTCATTCACACCACGGGATTTGTAATACAAAGTATCCGCATAATCGTTGATAGTGTGTACATAAGTTGCCACGCCCATAGCATCGAGATCCAGCGGAAGCCCTCGAGCCGCCCGCACTGTATCCATCGTCACGGCGTAGACGTCCATTGATCTGACCATATCCAAAACCGCCGCATTATTTCCTGGGTAGCGATACAAGGTCCAGATAAGGTTTTGAAATCCCAAGCTCTTGACGAAATCCGCCTCTTCTGGCTGGTATACCTGCGGAATAATTCTGGAAACATACTGCGGGTAGCTTCCGCTTATGAGCGACAATGCGTCGAGATTTTTATCCTTGATATCGGTAACTAGCGTCGTGTCAGGATGAGCTGCGAACCAGTCCATAAAGGATGCCAAGGTACATTTGTTATAGAGTGATCGCTGGCGCACTAATTCTTCAAATTGTCGCAACGTTACCGCGCCTCTGGTCCGAAGACCGAAGCTTCTCTCGAAGCTGTCCTCCCAATCGTGGAGACATACTAGTTGTTGATCGGAAGTCCAACTGAAATCAATTTCAAACATTCGGAACCCAGCGCTGTAGCTCTGATCTAAGGCTTCTATGGAATTAGTATACGTTGCTGAACCCACCTGTCTGTCCTCCTGCGTGGGCAATTCTGGGGTACGAATTGGTGACTTGCAGCGAATCCTGTAAGATGAGGACTGCGCCAGTACCAGCAACAAACGTAACCACCGTAGCAGTAAGTAAATTTCTTCTAAGGATGAGACCTGTTCGTAATGCCATTTGATGCCATTTTCCTATGTAGGCGTTTGGATACTTCATAGCTAGTAGCGTATCTCCAAGCTGTTGATCCTATAATCAGCAGGCAGGTGTCCTGGGTCTATTCTCAACCGCTCTCCGTCTGCAGTATCTTTCAAATCGAATGCTATCTCGTTCGAACCTTTACGCACTAATCGCTTTATTGTGTCCTGCTCAGAGTATGTTCCATTTTCTTCCGTCATAAAATATAGAGTAAAGGTAGTATCTACTTCACTTTCCACGTCTATATGGAGTTCTGAATTCTTTTGTTCTTCGGCAAAAAGGGCCGGCAAGTAGAAGTAAGGATCATTTCCCGTGACCTCGAAGCTCAATCCATTATCAATGAATTCCACATTCTGTATCTGCGAGGCAAAATTGATGCTTTCAAGATTGCTAGAATTCAGTGAATACAGTATGTTACTTGAGGAAAGAAAATTGCTGTTAATAAATCTGATAACCTGCGTGCGCTGTGCACTGTGAATAACTCTCAGCGATGGCTGTCCTTCGGAATTGAGGAGATCTGCACCGGCAAGGAAAGAGGCCTCATGATCCACTTCCAATAAGCTTAGAATGGTAGGAGCAATATCCATGGCGGTGCTGTGCGATTGCAGATTGCCCTTCTTTTCCGTGTTTAGCACGTTCATGTACAATCGTCTGTCATAGCTCTCCGGAAACAAGGAGTATGCGTTATTGCGCATCGCAAGATGATCCGAGGTAAGAACCACCACAGTGTTTCCGTATGCTGGATGCCGTTTAAGCCGCTGAATAAATTCACCCACCAAGTGATCGGTACAGTGCACTGAGTGTAAAATGGAATTATCGATAGACGGATAAGGCTGACAACTAGCTGAAGGCTGACCGTCTGGATGATGAGTATCTACAGTCAGCAGGGTCAGATTGAATGGCCTGCTTTGACCTGCCAAGTCATCGAATTGTTGATACGCAAGATCAAACAATGAATCATCGAACAAGCCCCAACCTCCAACATACGAAGAGTCTTCCAACAGCGGCTGAAGCGCTCCAAGGCCTAGTACACTATCGAAGCCATGATCTTCTAAAAACTCACCCTTACCGGCAAACCTTAATGAAGCCCCTCCCATAAACACCTGCTGATAGTTGGCTCGATTGAGGACATCAGGAAGACAATGAGCTCGACTGAGGAGGCGTGTAAACATAATGTCATTGCCCCCTAGACTCGATTCGTACACTAGGGGTGTACCACACATCATCGACACCATCCCCCCCATGGTCCACTCTGACCCTGAAACTTGGACATGATTTTCCAGTTGCCAGCCCTCGCCATTAAGCCTATTCAAATTTGGTGTCAGACCTGGAAATATTGATTCTTCGGTGTAAATTTTCTCCAACCCCTCCATAAAAATCAGGACCAGATTCTTTCCAGCCGTAGCTGAAAGATTAGAAGCGTACAAGGCATTTTGATCTAAGCTTAGAAGTTCCCAGTTCACTTGCTCGAGGGAAAAATCGGCACCGAGATCGGGAGAGCCAAATCCTGAGATGATGGATCTTCGGATTCCTGGGTCCGAAAATATCGCGGTAAAGAATATTGCAACAACCACGCCGCTATTATATTTGGCTGGAGCAAGTTTATTTCGAAAAAACAAGAAGCCCAAGCCAAGGGCCAGAAACCAAAGTAAAAACAGAACTGACAACGTCGAGTAAGCAGCCCATGTTTCAGTAATGGAGTGAATATTCAGGTGGAAAAAAAATTCCTGATTGAAATATGAGCCTTGAAAATAGTAGCTCAAAAACTGGGCATAAAAGTAGAAACTGAAAAGTGATAGTGCAGTTATCCCAATGAAGGTTCGAAGAAAGCCTGCCGGTAGCCGGCTAAGCATTTCGCTCAATGCAACGATAAGCAAACAAACAGACGTGATGGCGAAAAGATAGTCTAGAAAATTTTGTCCCACACTGTAGGAATGGGCTGCTATAACAGGGATTAGTAGCAGAACGATTAATGTAGCTCGCATCCATTTCACAATATACTTTCCGCTTGAGTTGAGTAAAGCGGCATTAAGAGGAATCAATCCTCTCTGCGTGGCAGCAGGACTTGCATCTGCACGTCGCGCAGGCGTTGGCCGCGGCCTTCCACGATAGCGGGACGGAAGCGCAGCTCGCGTGCGGCATTGCGCGCCAGACGGCGTGATCTTCGGTCATCCGGGTCGGCGGCGATGATATCGACCGAGGAAACGCCGCCGCGGCTGTTTATGTGGAATTCGAGATCCACCTGGTGGTAGTTGTTTTCGTATTTCCAGAAGGCGTTGTCCGAAACCGGTTCGCGCACATTGGGCGACGATTCGTCCCAGGCGGTGAACGGCGCGACATGGATCGCGTCTTCCTGTTCGGGCTGCCACAACGCAAGTTCTGCTTCCTGGTGCGCGATGGCTTCTTCCAGCGCGGGGTGGAAGCGGCTGACCGGCACGAGTTGCGGGCGGCTGAAAAACAAATCGATGCGCTCGGCGGGAAGGCCCGCTTCCAGCAACAACTCCTGCGCTTCGCGATAACGGCTGAAGGCCGTGCCCCGATTCATCAGCAACTGGAAGTCGGACCGGTAAATCATGGCCATGGCCTGGGCTTCGAGATTACCTTCCGCCTCGAAGATGTCGGCCATGTCGTCGATCTTGCCGATGCCTCCGCGCAGGTATAGTTCGCCCACCAACTCGCCTTCTTCGATCACCGGCGTAACCGTACGCGACCACAACGGATTCAGGGAGAATCCGCGCGCGGACGTACGCAATCTCGCGCCGCCGTCGTGCCTCACGAGTTCGCGGATCGTCGGTCCGCTCGAACCTTCCCCGGAATTTAGCAAGCCGACGAGTTGGTAGGCATTCATGGCGCTCGAATAGAGCCAGGGAACCAGCTCCGGGCTGTCTTCGCCATAAAGTTCCACGGCCGCGTCTTCGAGATCCTCGATCAGTTCCCGGGCTTCGAAGAAATTCGTCGCCCGCCGGCGGCGGCCGTCGGCGGCGCCGCCGGTCAGGTGCCAGTGGGCCAGCACGTCGATCGCCCGCAGCAGGACTTCGGGATCTTCGACGTTGGCGCTCACATTGCGAATCATCTGCAGGTTGTCCGTGACTCCATCGAATTCGCCGATGGCGATCCGGGTCAGAACCATGTCTTCCAGCAAGGGGATCAATTGCGGATTTTCCAGGCCGAGATTGGTGCGCATCAGGGCGAGCTGGCGCTCCTGCAATTCCGCGATGCGCTCATGTTCGGATTGCTCTTCGAGCAACCGGATCATGGCCTGCAGGGGTTCGATCAGGGAAGGATCGAAGGGGCCGTTCAGGGATTCCAGTTCCGCCAGGGCTTCTTCCTGGGCCTGCATCCGCCCGACCCAGTCGGTGTCCTCGGCCGCGTTGAGGGCGGCAGCGGAAATCGCCAACCCCGCCGCGCCAATCGAAAGCCAAAGCCGTTTTGCCGACGCATGTATCAGATCAGCGTACTTCATGCGTTCACCATAACTTGATCTCTCGATTCTGTCGATACAAACTGTGCGGGCGGGATGGCGTTTCAGGATCGTCCATGAACCGGTTTCTCGCCCCAATCCTTATCCCCACCATAGCCCCGCTGGCTCGGGCCTGGCGGGAGTTACGCCGGCGTCTCGCTCAGACGCCGCGGGAGGCATACGACTACGCGGGCGCCTTCGCCAACCCCGCTCTGGATATTGAGCGTCCCGCCGTGGGCTTCGGCGATGAGGCGGCATAAATAGAGGCCGAGCCCGGTGCCGCCGGTATTGCGCTGGCGCGCCATGTCGGCGCGATAGAAGGGTTCGGCGATCTGCTTGAGATGTTCCGCCGGAATTCCCTCGCCCTGATCGATCACTTCGATTTCCGCATGGTCTTCCGGGAACGATACCTTGACCCGGATCGGCTTGTTCTCTCCATGGCGCACGGCGTTATTGAGCAGATTGGTCAGCAGCAGCCTGATGCGCAACTTGTCGATATGGAATTCCTGGTCGGGCCGGGCGATTTTCACTTCCAGGCTGCCCTTGTACTCCACGTATTGTTCGGTGACCGAGCGCACGAAACCGCCGATGCGAACGGCTTCGGACACGAGCACCGAATGCTCCTGGTTGAGGCGTTCGGCTTCGATCAAGTCCGCGATCAGCAGGTCGATGTCGTTGATGTCCTCGCGAAGCTGATCGGCCTGCTCGCTTTCGTCGAGAAATTCCAGCCGCAATTTCGCCTTCGCAAGCGGCGAGCGCAACTCGTGACTGATCGCGAGCAGCAACTGGCGCTTGGCTTCGAGCATCGACTGCAGCGAGTCCGCCATGTGATTGATGCTTTCGGTGAGTTCTCCGAGTTCGTCCTGCCGGTCGCTGTCGACGCGGAAGCCGAGGTCGCCGTTGCGAATCCGTTCGGCGCCCTGCTTGAGCAGCCGCACGGGAGCCAGCAGCCGGTTCACCATGAAATAGTTGAGCAGCAACACCAATGCGGCCAAGGTGAAGCCGACGTAGAGCACCAGGTAATTGATTGCCGGTTCGGGAACGGCGCGCTGATAGAGATAGAACTCGTAGCCGCCGCGCTCCACCATGATGATGTCTTCGCCGCCGATGCGGCGGATTTCGGCGTCGGCGCTGAGCGTGTGATCGAATTCCGCCTGGGTGACGTCGATGCGGTTGTCGGTGTCGGAACTCCAGCGCATGATCGGACTGCGGATCTGGATCGTCCAGCCGAGTTCCTCGGCCAGCCGCATGGCGTTGGCCAGGTTGGGCGGCGAGCCGATGCTTTCGATATCGATGATCGAATCGATGTTGCGGGTGAAGAAATCCGGAATCGCGTCAATCGTGTTCCCGGTATCGGTGACCAGCCGCAGGGACCAGAAAATGATGATGAGGAACAGCAATACCGTGGTGCCGAAAATGATCAGCAGGCGCAGGAACAGCGAGCGCCGGATCGATTGAACCAGCGCGTTCACAACTGCTGTCCGACGAAGGTGTAGCCGCGCCCCCAGACGGTCTTGATGAAACGCGGCGCCTTCGAAGTATCCTTCAACTTGTGCCGCAGGCGGCTCACCAGGGTATCGACGGCGCGCGAGAACAGTTCGGCGTTTATCCCGCGCAAACGGTTCATGAGCTCGTCTCGGGAGAAAGTCTTGTTCGGGAATTGCATGAACAGGATCAACAGTTCGTATTCCATGGTGGTGAGATCGAGTACTTCGCCGTCGAGTTTCACTTCCCTGCGCGATGCGTCCACGTCGAGGCCTTCGATCCGCCTGATCTCGCGCGAATCGTAATCGTCCAGGCTGCGGCGGAGGATGTTCTGGATGCGGACGAGCAATTCCCGCGGTTCGAAGGGTTTGGGCAGATAGTCGTCGGCGCCGAGTTCGAGCCCGGCGATGCGGTCGTTGACTTCGGCATGGGCGGTCAACATGAGAATCGGCAGGTTTCCGTAGATCGAACTCTTGGAGCGAATCTCCCCGCATACCTCGAATCCGTCCATGACGGGCAGCATGACATCGAGGATCAACAGGTCGGGCTTGAGTTTTTTCAACATCTCGAAGCCCCGCGGCGGCGTCAGGGCCACATGACATTCCATGCCATGGCGTTCCAGGTACTGCGTCAGCAGCAGGCCCAGCTTTTCATCGTCATCGAGGATCAGGATCTTTTTCATGGTCCACTAAAGATTCATCTGAAAAATTTCCTCCCTGAAATTTTTCATTGTCGCAAAACAAAAGCGTGGTTTTGTTTTGCCCACGTCCCCAGCGCCTTCGACAGATGGTACGAATTCGGTTTGGGCAATGCAATTTGCGGGCTTGGACGTAGGGGCGGCGCATGCGTCGCCCGCAGATGTTCCGGCGCCGCGCGAATCCGGCCACGGGCGAGGCATGCGTCGCCCCTGCATGATAAATATGCTTTCGGTTAATATGATGGGACAGTCAGTAATACCGGATCAGACCATGCAATCCTTACGCAGCCTGGTTGCCTTGCTCGCCGCCGCGGCAATGGCCGGCGCGGCCGCGGCGCAGGCGCTGGATTACAGCAATTTCAGCACCGTCGATGAAGCCAACAACATCGAGGTGTTCAAGCGCGCGAGTCCTTCGGTGGTCAACATCACCAATTCGCGCATCGTGCGCTCGTTCTATTCGCTCAATCCCCAGGCGGTGCCGCAAGGCAACGGCAGCGGCTTCGTCTGGAGTGAAGACGGCTACATCGTTACCAATTTCCACGTCATTCAGCAGGCCGACAGCGTCAGCGTGACCTTGCAGGACGGCAGTACCCATGCCGCGCGATTGCAGGGCGTCGATCCGGACAAGGACCTCGCGGTGCTGAAAATCGAAGCCGGGGACCTCGAACTGACGCCGATCACCGCCGGCGATTCGTCCCTGCTCGAAGTGGGCCGCAAGGTCATCGCCATCGGCGATCCTTTCGGCCTCGATACGACCATGACCGTCGGCGTGGTCAGCGCGCTCGGCCGGGAAATCGACGCGCTCAGCGGTCGCAAGATCCGCGACGTGATCCAGACCGACGCGGCGATCAATCCGGGCAACTCCGGCGGTCCGCTGCTCAATTCCCTCGGCCAGCTCGTCGGCGTCAACACGGCGATCTTCAGCCCGAGCGGCGCAAACTCGGGGATCGGCTTCGCCATCCCGGTGAATACCGTCAAGCGCGTCGTGCCCGAACTTATTCAATACGGCCGTGTGCAGACGCCGTTTCTCGGCATCACCCGGATACCCCAGCCCGACTACTATCGCAGGTTATGGGGGATTGAAGGCGTGATCGTGCTCGATGTCGTCGACGGCGCCGGACCGCAACAGGCCGGCATGCACGGACTGAGCCGGGACCAGCTCGGCAGGATCGTGCTCGGCGACGTGATCGTGGCAGTCGAAGGCGAGCCGGTTCGCAATGAAGACGATCTCGCTTCGATGCTCGAACGCTATCGCGGCGGCGATACGGTGACCGTTACCACCCAACGCGACAATCGCCGCGTAAATTACGAAATCGAACTGCTCGCGCCCGCCTCGCGTTAGCGCGCCCCCACAAATCCGTCATTCTGCGCGGGTGAAGCAAGCGTTTGCGAAGCGCAAGCTTCGCACACAGCCGAGATGGCGCGGAGCGAGGCGGAGCGGCGGAATCTGTGGAGAGACGCAGAGTCGCTATCCGCTTTTGCCGGCAAGAGCTTGCCTCGCTCTCAAGGCTGCTTCGCGCACTTGATTCGGCGCGGTTCCGCCAAAATGATCGCGGGCGGCAATCGACCCCTCGACCGTGAGGAAGTCGTGGACATCGGCCTCGATCAGACCGGAAAAGCCGTTCAGTTCCTCGAGTGTGAGTTCGTGTAGTTCCTTTCCTTGCTCAAGCGCGTATGCAACGGTTTTTCCGGTCGCCTCGTGGGCGTCGCGAAAGGGAAGGCCCTTTCGCACCAGGTAGTCCGCGAGATCGGTGGCGGTGGCGCAGTCCTTTCCTGCCGCCTCGCGCATGACCTCGCGCCTGCATTCGATGGCGGGAACGAGTTCGCCATAGGCGAACAGGCAGTCCTTGAGCGTGTCGATCAGGTCGAAGACGGGTTCCTTGTCTTCCTGGTTGTCCCTGTTGTACGCCAGCGGCTGGGATTTCATCAGGCTCAGCAGCGTTTGCAGATGGCCCTGGACGCGTCCGGCCTTGCCTCGAACCAGTTCCGGAACGTCGGGATTCTTCTTCTGCGGCATGATCGAAGAGCCCGTGCAGAAGCGGTCGGGCAGATCGATGAAGCCGAATTGCGCCGAAAGCCATAACACGATTTCCTCGGACATGCGCGAAAGATGCGTCATGAGCAAGCTGCCCGCGGCCGCCAGTTCGATGGCGAAATCGCGGTCGCTGACCGCATCGAGCGAATTGCCCGCGGGCGCATCGAAGCCGAGCAGGTCCGCGGTACGGGCGCGGTCTATGGGAAAGCTCGTGCCGGCGAGAGCGGCGGCGCCGAGCGGCGAGACGTTCACGCGCTTGCGGCAGTCCGCCAGGCGGGCGTCGTCGCGCTCGAGCATTTCGTACCCGGCGAGCATGTGGTGGCCGAAAGTCACCGGCTGGGCGGTTTGCAACTGCGTGAAGCCGGGCATGATGGTGGCGGCTTCGCGCTCGGCCAGATCGATCAGGGCTGACTGCAATTTTCCGAGCAGGCCTCGAATCGCATCGATCTCGTCTCTCACGTAGAGCCGCAAATCGGTAGCGACCTGATCGTTGCGCGAGCGGCCGGTATGCAATTTCTTGCCGACCTCGCCGATGCGTTCGGTCAAGGCGGCT
>JANQSV010000064.1 GCA_028279115.1 Pseudomonadales bacterium | reverse complement strand
GCCGGCGGGCGTGCGCGTCCGCGCATTTTTGCCTGCTGTTCGGCGTTCTTTCGACCTTGGGCCTTGAAGATCGCCTCGCAAGCTGCGCCAAACTCCTCCCGGAAGCGCTTTTCGTCGCGAAACTCCGCGGGCCCGATCCGCTTCCATTCGGTTTGCAGCTTGTGCGCTTCCGCGGCGGCGACCGGGCAATCCTTCTGCGCGGCAAGTTTCTTTGCCCGCTCAACGCAGGCCTGCTTGCGCGCGGTGTTTGCCGTCATCGCTTCCTTGCGCAAGTTGGTGAGTTTCTTCAGCGCCCCGTAATAGCGCTTCTGCAAGGGCTTGATCTTCGATTGCTCGACCGGCGCATGGTCTTTCCAGGAAGCGTTGCATTCGGAGACGAGCTGGTTGAGCTTGACGATGTGGACCGGCTTTCCCTCGATCTCCGTCAATCGCGTTTCCAGTTTTTCGCACAATTCGGTGCGGATCTTCAGATTCCGCGTCATGCGCTGCTTTCGTTCCCGGTAATATTCCTTGCATGGCGCATATGCCTGATCCGACAGTTTCTTGAACTCGCGCCAAAGTTTCTCGTTCTGTTCGGAGCGGCCCAGGGCTTTCCACTGTTCGTGCATCGTCTGGATGCGGCGGTCGAGATCGGGCGGGGGCAGTCCAGCCTCCGGCAACTTGCCCATTTCGGCGATGAGTTCCTTTTTCTTTTCCGTGGCCGCATAGTTGCGCCATTTGCGCATTTCCAGCAGCGGACCCTTGCAGACGCCGGCTTCCTTCTGCATAGCGACGCGCAATTTTCCGGTGCATTGCTGAATGTTGCCCTGGACCCGGTCCCAGAGCGAAAGCGCCTCTTTCGAGCGTCCGGCTTCCAGCGCCTCGTTCAGGGCTTCCAGTTGGCTTTCCAGGCCTTGCCGCAATTGCTGCTGGTACTGATGGTTCTTTTCCAGCAAGGCCTGCAGGGCCCGCCATTCCTCGCAAGTGGTTCCCGGTTTGCCCAGGCGCTCGAAGCTGCGCCGCAAGTCAATCAACTCCCGGCTTTGTTTGTGACTGATCCGAGCCAGTTTCTCCGCAAGTTCGACTGGAACAATCGCCGTCATGGCCACACCCGCAATCCTCAAAGGCGAATAGGCGCCAGTGTACCAAATCATCAACACGGCAACTTTCCGGGTCCGCACAGTGTGAGTCGCTGTCTGACGGGCTGAGTTCAGCGGGCGTGCGAGGGTGAGGCCCGGTCGGCGCAGCCGACAAGAAGCGAAGCTTTTTGAGGGCCGAACGCCTTGCCATGGATGGCAAGGCCGGGGGTAGTCGAAGCCACTAAAGTCGCGCCAGGGATGGCATGTACTACCTGTCAGAATCCCCAAAAGATTCTGCGACTCCGCTTCGCTCCGCGCAGAATGACGATGGGAGGAAGCGACGTATCGAAGCCACCATATCCAAGTCTTGGTGCTATACTTTTTGCGGTGTTTCTGGCCTGGACGGCACCCACCCCTTGGATTCCCTGAAAAAGCAAATCCAGTCGGATTACCGGCGGATTCTCGACGCCCGCGGCTTTCGGCCGAGACGGGGCCAGCGCCGCATGATCGCCGAAATCTTCAATGCTCTTGCCGAGCCGGGGGAAGAAGGAAAGGGACCCGTTTGCGTAGTGGAAGCGGGCACCGGAACCGGCAAGACCCTGGCGTATCTGCTCGCCGGCCTGCCCTTGGCGATGGAAAGGGGTCTCAAGCTCGTTATCGCCACGGTTACCGTCGCCTTGCAGGAACAACTCGTCAACAAGGACATTCCCCAGATACTGGAAGACGCGAAGTTGCAGTTCGACTACGCTCTGGCGAAAGGACGGGGACGTTACCTGTGCCGGCTGAAACTGGAAAATCTCCTGCGCGGCGACGACAGCCGCGCAGCCTTGCGCGACCTGTTCGACGAGGACGCGCCGGCGGGTTACGGTGTGGACCCGCAACTCTGGGAAGAAATGCGCGAGGAACTCGACGCAGGCCGCTGGCACGGCGACCGGGACGACTGGAAGGAGCCGCTGGCGCAGGACCGCTGGCAGCCGCTGACGGTTCGGCGGGGCGAATGTCTGGGCTCGCGTTGCCGGCTGTTCGGCAAGTGCTGCTTCTATGTCGCCCGCCGCGACCTCGATCAGGCCGACTGCATCGTCGCCAATCAGGATCTGGTGCTTACCGATCTCGCTCTCGGCGGCGGCGCGGTGCTGCCGGCGCCGGAAGAATGCATCTACATATTCGATGAAGCCCACCATCTGCCGGATAAAAGCAACCGTCATTTCGCCCACTCGATCCGCGTCCGGGCCGAAGCCGACTGGCTGGAGCGTTGCGAGACCAGCGTGAGAAGCATGAGCGAACAGCAAATGCTGGAGCCGAGCGCAGTGAAGGAACTCAATGCGCTGTTGCCGGAGTTGAGAAGCCGGCTGCAAATGGCCTGGCTGCTGCTGCAGGATATCAAGCAGCCGGACGGCGACAGTTATCGCGACCGCGTGACCCAGACCTTCGAACTCGGCGAGGCGCCATCGGAATTGCGTGAATTGGCCGATCCGCTGGCGCAGCTTTTCGGACAACTTGAGAACCGGCTGGGTCGTGTGCGCGAAGACCTGCGTGAACGGTCGGGAGATGAAGGCGGGGAAGCAGGCGGTGACGGCGATGCCAATGCCGAGACCGGGGCCGCCGAAACCTGGTTTCCCATTGTCGGCAATCTGTATGACCGGGCCATGGCGAATCGCGCCTTGTGGGGCAGCTATGCCGCCGGCAACGAGGCAGGCGCCGCGCCCCGGGCGCGCTGGCTCAGTTTCGACAAGGACGACGGGGAAGCCGATATCTCGATTTCCTCAAGTCCGGTGCTGGCGGCGGAGAACTTGCGGGAAAGCCTTTGGCGGCGTTGCGCCGGAGTGGTGCTGACTTCGGCCACGTTGTCGGCCCTGGGCGAGTTTTCGATGCTCAACATGCGCGCCGGACTGCCCGAACATGCGGCCTATCTGAGCATTCCGAGTCCCTTTCCCTTCGCCGAGGCGGCAAGCCTGGAAGTACCGAGAATGGACTGCGAACCGAGAGAAACGCAAAGGCATACCGATTGCATCATCCGCTCCCTGCCGCGCCTGCTGGACCCGAACGCAGGCAGTCTCATGCTGTTTTCCAGCCGCGTCCAGATGCATGACGTGCTGGCGGCGCTGCCCGAAGAATGGCGCAAACGCGTGCTCTGCCAGGACGATTATCAGAAGTTCGAACTGCTGCGCCGGCATTGCGCGCGCATCGACAAGGGCAAGGGCAGCGTGATCTTCGGTCTGGCAAGTTTCGCCGAGGGTGTCGACCTGCCGGGCGAATATTGCACGCATGTATTGATCGCGAAAATTCCCTTTCCGGTGCCGAGCGATCCGGTGGAACGGACGCTGGCGGACTGGTTCGACAAGGAACAGGGGAACTCGTTCATGAAGTTGTCGCTGCCCCAGGCGGCTTTTCGTCTGAAGCAGGCCTGCGGCCGCCTGTTGCGCAATGAGACCGACAGCGGCCGCATTACCCTTTTCGACGAACGCATCGTGCGCAAGTTCTATGGCAAGGGGCTATTGGAGTCGCTGCCTCCTTTTCGGCGCGAAATATTGCGGGAAGACATTTCCCTGCCGAAGCGGGCCGGTTCCTGAGTAAGTTCCGAAAAATTTCCTCAATGGAATTTTTCTTCAGAATCTGGTTCCACGTGTGAACACGATGCCGGCGGCAATGCCGAGCAGGCCGAAAATCATGATCGAAAGCAGCATGTTGTCGACGAAGGGGCCAAGGCCGGCGCCGATGATCAGGCCGGCGGTAATGCATAGCGCGAGCGTTCCCCGCTGCGCCTGTTTCTTCGATTTTTTCGACATGATGACTTTCGACCTCCGCTATTCTCGTCCCTATAATCCGTGCAAGCCGTCCATGGCGCGAACTTGCAGGCTTCGACTACCCCAGTCTCGACAGTTCAGCCACCGAGCATAGCTCGGTATCGCTCGGCCTGCGCATGAAGCTGGCGCTTCATAAACGCTTGTCCTCGCCCATGTCGAGCCGTTCGGCCCTCAAAAAGCATTGCTTTTTGTCGGCTATGCCGACCGGACCTCACCCACCCGCAGTCAATTGACCTGGCGGATAGAATAAATCAAGCGGCCTGAAAAGGTAAATTGCTCCGATCCTAATGCCAGGGGATCCACCGCTGCGGCGCCGACCCGGTCGGCGGTTTCCATGCCTTCAACCACATGGCCGATCACGGTGTATTTCCCGTTCAGATGCGGCGCGTCGTTCAGGACGACGAAGAACTCCGGACCGTTGTCGTCGGGCCCGCGATTCGCCAGCGCCAGCACGCCGCGGTTCAGGCCCCGTCCGGGCCGTGCGGTCTGATAGCGATAACCGAGCCCGGCGTAAGCGTCTTTGACGCTCATGTTGGTCAACGCGGACATGATTTCGTCCTGGCGCGCCGCCACCTGCGCGTTGCCGCTGATGCCGAGACGCCGATACAGGGGTCGCAGCAGTGTTTCTTCGAGTTCTTCCTTGTTCTGTACGTCAAGTAGCGGATTGAATTCGCCATTGGCGTAAAGCACGGGTTCGCGGTCGAGGCCGAGGGCGTCGGCATTGATTTCATCGCGGATGGCGGCGTATTCCCTTTCGCCCCGGTGCGGCGCGGGACTGCCGGTCTGGATCAGGAATCCCGGAATCACACGATGGAATCGCATGCCGTCGTAATATCCCTGCGGGCCGGGGACAACGGCCGGGTTTTCCGATTCGGGCGGTTCCGCCAATGCAAGAAAATTCGCCACGTTCAACGGTGCCTCGCCGGGAAGCAGTTCGACGTACATCGGCCCGGATTCGGTATTGATGAGCACCAGGGGATTGGTCGGATTCTCCATCGCCGCCGCGGCCGAAACGGCGTCGGCGCCGACCATGGCGGGATTCAACAAAAGCAACGAAAAAACGATAAAAATACGCATGGGGCAATTCTCAATCTGCTTCTCCTGGATTGTAGAAATTGTCTCGGTCATGAGCAAGAATGACACTCGGAGAAAGCAACTGATGAGAACCATCTTGCTGTTCAGCGCGATCGTGTTGCTGTTCAGCGCGATCGTGGCGATAGCCGGCGGAGCCGCCGCGCCGGTTGCCGCCCAGGAATTCAATGCGTTCAATGCGCAATTGCTGTACGGGTCGGGATTCAAGCTGGGAAGAGACCGCGCCGCGACATTTACCGGAGAATGGGTCAACGCTTGGCGCTATGGTGAAAACTTCGCATTCGTCGACGTTGCGCGCCCGCTCGGAGGCGAAGCGGGCACATACGCGGAATGGCTGCCCCGGTTGAGCTTGTCGAGTGTTTCCGGCAGGGAGATTTCCGCCGGCCCGGTGCGGGATGTGCTGCTGGCCGGCAATATCAAGAGCGGAGACGGTTTCCGCAGCTATCTTGTCGGCGCCGGAGTCAGTCTTGACTTGCCCGGGTTCAATTTCTTCAACGTGAACGGCTTTCGCAGGAACGATTCGGGCGTGCCGGGCTCGACCTGGCAATTGAACATGTCCTGGAACCGCACTTTCATCACGGGCGCGATGCATTGGGAATTCGGCGGCTTTCTGAATTGGGCCGCAGCCGAGGGCGCACCCGGAACCGGCGTCTACAGCCACCCCAATCTGCTGACGCAGCCGCAACTGCTGTTTGACCTCGGCAGACTGCTTGGGGGCGATCCGGATCGGATTTACGCCGGTGTCGAATGGCAGGTCTGGCGCAACAAGTTCGGCGTCGACGGTTTCGACGAATCGGTGTTGCAGGCGGCGATCAAGCTGAAGTTGTAGCTGAACGCTCAGTCCCGGCTCTGCGGCGCCAGGGCGGATTGGCCGGGCCGATAGCGGCTCAGGTCGGCGGGCGTATCGATATCCATGAGTACGGCTGGATCCTCGACCGGGATTTCCAGCACGTCGGCTTCATGCCGGCGAATGATTTTCCGGCCGCCGCGCTCGTCGTTCAACTCGGCCAGTTCCGTGAAGAAACGGCGCCCGAAGCCTGCCGGATTGCCCCGGCGACCCATATGAGCGGGGATGACGATATTCTCGGGAGTCGATTCCGCCGCCAGCAAGCGATAGGTCCGCGCTTGGACGAAGGGCATGTCGGCGAGACATACCAGACAGCCGTCCCAGGCCGGAAGGTGTGAAATTCCCCAAGCGAGGCTTGCGCCCATGCCCTGTTCCGCGGCTTCGAACAGCGTGACAGGCCATTCTTCGAGGTCCAGTCCGGAATCGGGGCGGGAGACGATCAGAATGTCGTCGAAAGCGGAAGAGATATTTTCGAGCGTGTGCCGAATCAGCGGTTTGCCGTCGGCCAAGGGAGCGGTGAGCTTGTCTTTGCCGAACCTGCGGGCGAAGCCGGCTGCCAATACAAGCGCACCAATTTTGAACTTCACGACATCTATGACTTCGATTCTGATCGTGCATGCCATCCCTGGCGCGACTGTTTCGGCTTCGGCAACCGAGCCTCACCTCACTTAGTGAATGATCCGGTTGGCCTTGCGCGACAGCTTGCGGCGGTATGCGCCGATCTCGAGATCGGCGCCGTCCGAATTCCATTCGCGCGCCGCTTCCGGCGCAACGATGCGGGAAGCGCGTCCGACCGCGGGCGTCTGCTCCCCGGATTCCGCTTCGATCTGTTGTTCATGCCGGCGCAATTGCCTGCTCAAATGCCGCTTCAGGCGATCAACCACCTCGGACATGACCTCGATGGTCTGGCTGAGCTGGTCGAGCGTCTGCAAGGCCTGTTCGGCGCTGGGTCCTGTTTTTTTTCCCTTGCTCATGAACTGTTTTCCTCGTCCAGGGGGCGCAGCGGTCAGTCCCAGCTCAATGCGCCGCCGGTCTGGTATTCGATAACCCGGGTTTCGAAAAAGTTCTTTTCCTTGCGCAGGTCCATGATTTCCGACATCCACGGGAAGGGATTGCCGACGCCGCGGAACTGCTCTTTCAGGCCGATCTGCACCAGCCGCCGATTGGCGATGAATTGCAGATATTCCTCCATCATCGCGGCGTTCATGCCGAGAATGCCGCGCGGCATGGTGTCCCTCGCGTATTCGATTTCAAGTTGCGTGGCCTGAAGAATCATCTGGGTCGCTTCTTCCCGCATTTCCCCGGTCCACAGATGCGGATTCTCGAGCTTGATCTGGTTGATCATGTCGATGCCGAAATTCAGGTGCATCGATTCGTCGCGCAGGATGTACTGGAACTGCTCCGAGGTGCCGGTCATCTTGTTGCGCCGGCCCATGGACAGGATCTGGGTGAACCCGCAATAGAAGAAGATGCCTTCCAGGCAGCAATAGAAGGCGATCAGGTTTTTCAGCAGTTCCTGGTCGCTTTCCACCGTGCCGGTGCGGAACTGCGGGTCCGACAGCGCCTGGGTGTACATCAGGCCCCAGGACGCCTTTTTCGCGACCGAAGGCACTTCGTGATACATGTTGAAGATTTCGCCCTCGTCCATGCCCAGCGACTCGATGCAATACTGGTAGGCATGGGTGTGAATGGCTTCCTCGAAGGCCTGCCGCAGGATGTACTGGCGGCATTCGGGATTGGTGATCAGCCGGTAGATCGCCAGCACCAGGTTGTTGGCCACCAGCGAGTCGGCGGTGGAGAAGAAACCGAGATTGCGCTTGACGATCAGGCGTTCGTCCGCGGTCAGCCCGTCGGGATTCTTCCACAAGGCGATGTCCGCGTTCATGTTGATTTCCTGGGGCATCCAGTGGTTGGCGCAACCGTCCAGGTACTTTTGCCAGGCCCAGTCGTACTTGAAGGGCACGAGCTGGTTCAGGTCGGCCCGGCAATTGATCATGCGCTTGTCGTCGACGGCCACCCTGGACGCGGTGCCTTCGAGTTCCTCAAGGCCGGCGCTCACGTCCAGATCTTTCAGATCGTCGATCGCCTGTTGCAAGGCGTCGTCGTTGCGGCTGCGCGTCGCCGCGTCGAGTTCACGGGCCGGCGCGTCGTCCGCCGCCGGTTCCGGCGGCGCGGGCGGTTCGGCGCTCAGCGGCTCCGGCGCAGGCGGCTTTACCGGCTCTATTGAAATCGGCGCTTCGTCTCGATTGAATTCATCCCACGACAACATCATTCCACCTCCATTTTCGGCCTATTGGCAGGCCTCGCAATCCGGATCGTCCAGCGAACAGGCCGCCGGCGCTTCGGCGCCGCCGCTTGCAACCTTGTTTAGACTGTTATCGGCAACAGTCGATTTTTCCGTGCTGGTCGCGGCCAGCGCTCTCAGGTAATAAGTCGTCTTCAGACCCCGCAGCCAGGCCATGCGATAAGTGATATCGAGCTTCTTGCCGCTGGCGTTGGCGATGTACAGGTTCAGCGACTGGGCCTGATCGATCCACTTCTGCCGGCGGCCGGCGGCGTCCACGAGCCAGCGCGGTTCGATTTCGAACGAAGTGGCGTAGATCTGCTTGATCTCGTCGGGAACACGGTCGATCTTTTGCACGCTGCCCTCGTAATACTTCAGGTCGTTCACCATGACTCCGTCCCACAGGCCGAGCCGTTTCAGGTCGTTGACCAGGTAGGGATTGACCACGGTGAATTCGCCGGACAGATTCGATTTGACGTACAGGTTCTGATACGTCGGCTCGATCGATTGCGACACGCCGCAGATATTGGCGATGGTCGCGGTCGGCGCGATCGCCAGCACGTTTGAATTGCGCATGCCGGTCTGCCCGATGCGATCGCGCAAGGCGTCCCAGTCCAGCCGCTGGCCGAGATCGACGTCGAGATACTCCCCGCCGCGCTCCTCCCCGAGCAGGCGCAGGGAGTCGATCGGCAGAATGCCGCGATCCCAGAGCGAGCCTTCGTAGGATTCGTAGCGGCCGCGTTCCTCGGCCAATAAAGTGGATGCGTGGATCGCCTGGTAACTGATCGTCTCCATGGCGGCGTCGGCGAAGTCGACCGCCGCTTCCGAGGCATAGGCGATGCGCTGCTTGTAGAGCGCGTCCTGGAATCCCATGATGCCCATGCCCACCGGGCGATGGCGCATGTTGGAATTGCGCGCCTGGCCCACCGAGTAGTAATTGATGTCGATCACGTTGTCGAGCATGCGCACGGCGGTGGTGACGGTGCGGCGAATCATGTCGACGTCCAGTCCGTTCTCGTCGACATGATTGACCAGGTTCACCGAACCGAGATTGCAGACCGCGATCTCGTCGGCCGAAGTGTTCAGGGTAATCTCGGTGCACAGATTGGACGAATGCACGGCGCCGCAATGTTGCTGCGGCGAGCGGACGTTGCAACTGTCCTTGAAGGTCACCCACGGATGGCCGGTTTCGAACAGCATCGACAGCATCTTGCGCCAGAGGTCCGTGGCCTTGACGGTCTTGTGGATTTCCATTTCCCCGGCTTCGGCCTTGCGTTCGTATTCAAGATAGGCCGCTTCGAATTCCCTGCCGTATTTCTCGTGCAGGTCGGGCACGTTGTTGGGCGAGAACAGGGTCCATTTCTCGTCGTTGAACACGCGCTTCATGAACAGGTCGGGAATCCAGTTGGCGGTGTTCATGTCGTGGGCGCGGCGGCGGTCGTCGCCGGTGTTCTTGCGCAATTCCAGGAATTCCTCGATATCGAGGTGCCAGGTCTCCAGGTAGGAACAGACCGCGCCCTTGCGCTTGCCGCCCTGGTTCACCGCCACGGCGGTGTCGTTGACCACCTTGAGGAAGGGCACCACGCCCTGGGACTTGCCGTTGGTGCCCTTGATGTGGGCGCCCATGGCGCGCACCTGGGTCCAGTCGTTGCCGAGGCCGCCGGCCCATTTCGACAACATGGCGTTGTCCTTGATCGCCGAATAGATGCCTTCGAGGTCGTCCGAAACCGTCGTCAGAAAACAGGAGGAAAGTTGCGGCTTCAGGGTGCCCGAGTTGAACAACTGCGGCGTGGAGACCATGTAGTCGAAGCTCGAAATCAGGTCGTAGAACTCGATCGCGCGCGCTTCCCGGTCGTCTTCCCGCATCGCCAGCCCCATCGCCACGCGCATGAAGAACACCTGGGGCAACTCGAAGCGGATGTCCTTGCTATGGATGAAATAGCGGTCGTAAAGCGTCTGCAGCCCGAGATAGGTGAATTGCAGATCGCGTTCCGCCTTCAGCGCCTGGCCGAGACGTTCGAGATCGAATTCGAGCAGATCGGGCGACAGCAGGCCGAGTTCCGCGCCCTTGCGGACGTAACTGTCCAGCGCGGCGGGGTAGCGGTAGTGCATTTCCGCCTGGGTCGCGCTGTCGGCGATGCCGAGAAACTTCAGCGCTTCGGAACGCACGGAGTCGAGCAGCAGACGCGCGGTGACATAGGAATAGTTCGGGTCTTTCTCCACCATCGCGCGGGCGGTCATGACCAGGGAAGTGCGCAGGTCTGCGATCTTCACTCCCGGATACAGATTGCGCAGGGTTTCCTCGTAGATGGCGTCGGCGGAAACGTCGCTCAGGCCTTCGCAGGCCTCGTCGATGATGGTGCGCATGCGGGCGGTGTCGAGCGGCGCCTGCCGGCCGTCGTCCATCGTTACCGCTATGCTCTGGGAGCGCGGCTGCTCTTCCTTGCGCTTTTCCTCCCGCGCCTTCGAGCGCTCTTCCCGGTAGATCACATAACTGCGGGCGACCTTGTGTTCGCCCATACGCATCAACGCGAGTTCGACCTGGTCCTGGATGTCCTCTATATGAATCGTCCCTCCCGAGGGCATGCGGCGCTGGAATATCGCGCTGATCCGGTCGGTCATTTTCGCCACGGACTCATGAATCCGCGTCGAACCCGCGGCCTGCGCTCCTTCCACCGCCAGATAAGCCTTCGTGATGGCTATCGAAATCTTGGACTGGTCGTAAGGCACTACGGCGCCGTTGCGCTTGATGACGCGCAGC